>QNDJ01000090.1 GCA_003644825.1 Candidatus Zhuqueibacterota bacterium
GTATTTAAGTCAACCTTTCTCGAACTAATGTTGTCTTAATGGTAAAATAAATCCAGGAAGCATTAATGAAAAATCTATTTATTTTCGTAATAATCTTGATTCTAAGTTTTTATAGTATGTCATCAGCACAGGAAATCAGGAGTGTGAAGGCAGTTAAAACAGCTTCTCCGAAAATCGACGGAAATTTTCATATTGAAGAGTGGTATTCTGCAGAAGTCATAACCGACTTTATTCAGACAGAACCTATAGAGGGAATAAAAGCATCAGAGAGCACAAAAGCATACATTTTATATGATGATAAAAATTTATATATTGGAGTCCAGTGCTTTGATAGAGAACCATCAAAAATAGCTGCTCAGCTTGATAGAAGAGATAATATTTCAAATTCTGACTATATAGCAATATTTTTTGATACTTTTCATGACCATAGAACTGGATTTTCTTTTGCTACAACACCTTATGGCACAAAAATAGACGCATATATATACAACGATGACAGTGAAACTACAAGCTGGAATGGTATCTGGGATGTTAAAACAAAGATAACTGATTATGGATGGATAGCAGAATTTGTTATTCCTTTTAAAACTTTAAAATTTAATAACCTTAAAGAACAAACCTGGGGATTGAATATAAAAAGAAGAATTGAAAGAAAAAAAGAAGACTCTTACTGGCAGACTGTTAGAAGAAATGATGGATTAAGGGCATCAAAGTTTGGGCATCTTACAAATCTTGTTGGAATCTCAACAGGGATAAATCTGAGACTTCTACCTTATGTAATAGGAAATATGAGCAAGGAAAGAGGAAAAAGTCTCTCTTTTGGAAGCAGAGGTGATAGAACTACAGGTATAGATCTTCAATATGGAATTACAACAAACCTGATTGCAAACCTGACTTTATACCCCGATTTTGCACAGATAGAAGCAGACCCGGAACTGATAAATCTTTCCCGATATCCACTGTTCTACCCGGAAAAAAGACCCTTTTTCATTGAAGGGTGTGATATTTTCAAAACAAGCGGTAATATTTATTCAAACTTGTTTTACTCAAGACGAATAAATGAACCACTGTATGGTTTAAAAATTACAGGCAAAATTAGCGGGTTTTCCCTGGGTTTTATAAACGTAATTAACGATAATGATTTAGGTATTCAGAACAAAATAAATTCCGGTTTTTTGAGCTCTGATTATAACAAAAGGAGCAATTTTACAATTTTTCGTATAAAAAAGGATGTTTTTTCCACTTCTGAAGTTGGTCTTATTGCAATGTCTAAAGATTACTCTGGAAACTATACACGAATATTAGGTATAGATGGCACAATCAGATTTAAGAATCACGAATGGATATCCTACAAACTGGTCAAAAGTTTTTCTACAGGTGTTTCTGGAAAGAGCCATTCATTAAATATTTTTGTTGGTAAGAACTCAGATTTTTTTAATTGTTGTTACTGGTATACGGAAAAAGCACCTGGTTTTGTCGGTAACGAACTTGGTTTTTACAATTACTTTAATCTTAGAGATGCAGGTGGATGGATGCAGATTGCACCAAGAATTGAAAAATATAATATAAGAAGAATAAAAATAAATCTGAATTTCTGGGGCGAAAATTATTGGAATAAACATTTTTTCAGAAAAGACACCTTTTCAAGAGGTGGTAATTTTGATTTCAATGTTCAAACAATGAATTACTGGATGTTTGGCGCAGGAAAAAACAAAGGAAAAAATTTTGATAGAATTGTAAATGTTCTTTATGATGATACTATCTACTGGCTATGGTTAAGCAGTAATAGAAGTAAAAAATTTACCATCAGTATAAATCATTCTCAGGGAGATTACAGAGGGGGTTATAGATGGAGCTACAGTACTGACATCGGCTGGAAACCCACTGGAAGAATGAGTCTTCTTGTAGAATGGAGTAGAAGTTTAACAAAACCATTGAACCTTGAAACAGGAAAAATCGAAATAAACCTATTTGAAGTCTTCAGGACAAAACTTATTTATAGTTTTAGTAGAGATGTTTCTACAAGAACAATAATTCAATACAACAGGCGGGAAAGCAAGGTCGATGTAAGTTTTCTATTCAGTTATAACTTTAAACCCGGAAGCTTTTTATACATAGCATATAACGAACTTTTGAATAGATATGATAATAATGTAGTCTCATTAAATAGAGGATACTATAAATCAACAAACAGGGTTATTAAAATAAAGTATTCATATTTATTTCAGATTTAATACATTAAACTTCCTGTCAAAAAGGATTAAAATAAAAAGATTGTAATATAACCTTCCTAAATCGCTTTTTACAGGAAAAAACTTGACATCTCAAATTATTTGATAAAAACAACTAATTAAATGAATTCTGCTAATTTTTTCTCTAATTCCTAATTTCAATATACAAAATACAAAAGATATTCTTTTCTTGTTATACGTATTTTTTAAAAATTTTTTAATTGTAAGGTCCAATTTTCTCCTTTTTTATCGGACAAAAATCTTAGTCTCGACATTGAGTTGAGATTTTATATGAACAGGCAGAAATAGACTGTATAAAAACTGCAATCTTAGGAATTTTCTTTGATTGGGCAGGGATGCTCTATATACAATTCGTGCTCAATTACATTAACAAAACGGACATATTTGCCCGTTTATAAATAGTTTTCACACAGTCCAAGGATAATCGTTTCACGTTTAACCTCTGATCTTAAATTATAATTAAAAAGGAACAAAAGGGCTTTTTTATTCTGGTACATTAAGAAAATCAATCTACTTATGTAATTTTTAAAGGTAATATGACCAGCCAGATTAATTTGAATCATCACATTCAGGCAGGAGTCAATATACAGAGAGTTAACAAAGATAAGTAACAGCTTTTAATCACCCGTATTATTTCATTCGTGGTTGATTATCCAGGAGGTAAAAACGGGGATTACTTAAAACTGAATATTATAGATAAAGTGGTTAATGATAAATACTGACCTTAGAACCCAGATAATCCATTATTAAATGAGAATAAAAAGAGAGGGAGAAAAATCGATTCTGGAGTAAAAGCTATTTAAAAATTCTTAAACTTGAGAATGTCAATTTTTTTTCGTATCTTATAAATAAATAGAGAAATAAAAGATGAAAAAAAGAAAAATTGATGACTTTTCAGATTTTAGAAATTTACTCGAGTTTTTTCCTGAAGATGGTTTAATACAACTGAAAGGGGACAGGAAATTAATAGTAAGTGCCGAAGCAATGGGGAATCTCAGGATGGAGTTGATTAACACATTCGGGATAAAAATTGCTAAAGGTGTATTGATGAGATATGGATATACCTGTGGTTATCAGGATGCGATGAATCTTAAGAAAAAGTTTAAATGGAATAATGAAAAGGATATAATTTCTGCAGGCCCTAAAATGCATATGCTGGAAGGTATTGTTAAAGTTACTCCTGTTGAAATGAATATTGATAAGGAGAAAAATATTTTTAAATTCAAAGCTATCTGGAATAATTCTTATGAAGCTGAACAGCATAAAAAACACTTTGGTATAAGCGATTATCCTGTTTGCTGGACACTTACCGGTTATGCTTCGGGATTTTCATCTGCTGTTTTCGGAAAAGAGGTCATAAGCATTGAAGAAAAATGTGAAGGAAAAGGTGATGATTGCTGCCTGGTAAAAATTAAATTAGCTGAAGAATGGGGTCCCAAGATAACGGAGGAACTGAAACAATTAAAACTGGAGAATTTCCACCGAAAAATAAGTTTATTAGAAGAGAAACTATCAAAGAAAACCAGAGACTTAAGGAAACAAACAAGGCAGTTAAAAGATACAATGGAGTTGCTGAACAGCATCTATGAGGGTTCTACTGAATACTCGATTATTGCAGAAGATTTAAACGGAAAAATTCTAACTTTCAATAAGGGCGCAACCTTAATATATGGATATAAACCTGAAGAAATCATCGGGAAAAATGCCAGAATTCTCCATACAAAAGAGGATATACTATCCAGAAAGTATGAAAAAATTGGTGAAATCGTTAAAAAAGAAGGTATATTTGAAGGAGAAGAACTCAGAGTTAGAAAGAATGGCGAAGTTTTCCCTGTCAGAAGAACGGTAACGTTGAGAAAAGATGCAAAAGGGAATCCTGTCGGATTTGTTGTAATTTCAAAAGATATCACCGAAGAAAAAAAACTGGAACAGCAGTTAAAAGAGTATACATCAAACCTCGAAAACATCATAAAAAAGAGAACGGAAGAATTGATAATTTCTGAAGCAAAATACAGAGATTTGATAGAAAATTCTCCTGAAATTATATATCAGTCAGACCCTGAAGGAAGAATTGTTAGTATAAATGAGACCGCTGTCAAAAAACTTGGTTATACTATTGATGAGTTTATGAAAAAGAGAGTGCAGGACCTTGTTCCAGAAGAGTATAAAGAAAAAATGATAGACCACCTTTCAAGGGTTATTAAGGAAGGAAAGAGCACAGTTGAAACTGTTTTTTTAACAAAGACAGGGAAAAAAGTTTATGTTGAGATAAATTCGACCGGTTTTTGTGATTCAGAAACCGGGGCTTTAAAATATACAAGAGCATTTGTCAGAGACATAACAGACAGGAAAAAACTTGAAGCTCAAATTATGCACCAAGAAAAAATGGCGAGCCTGGGATTGATGGCTGCTGGTATTGCCCACGAAGTTGGAAATCCTCTTACTTCTATTTCTACCATTGTTCAGGTATTCCAAAGAAGAACTAAAGACCCTTTTTTCCTTGAAAACATTAAAACCCTCAGGAGTAATATTGAGAGGATAAATAAGATAGTAAGAGAACTGGTGGATTTTTCAAGACCATCAAGTTATAACTTTGAGAATATCCAGATTAATAATGTAATAAAGAACGCTATTGGAATTGCAAAATATGATAGAAGGGTGAAAAATATTGAAATAAAATCGGACCTGGACTCCAATCTACCCATTGTCAGGCTTATACCTGACCAGCTTTTACAGGTTCTGATAAATATCATCTTTAACGCAATAGATGCTATTGAATCCTCTTATGGAAGAATTTTGGTTTCATCAAAACTTGAAAACAGCAGGATAAAAATCGAGATAGAAGATAACGGTATCGGTATTCCAAGAGAGAATCTTAACAAAATATTTGAGCCCTTTTATACCACAAAAAAAATTGGAAGAGGAACAGGTTTAGGACTTACTGTGAGTTATGGAATTATCAAGAATTTTGGAGGCACCATCAATGTTGAATCCGAAGAAGGAAAAGGAAGTAAATTTTCTATAATTTTACCAATAAACAAAATTAAGGAAAATTAATATGGCAAAAAAGATTTTAGTTGCTGATGATGAAAAAAGTATCAGGGATACAATGAAGATTGTTTTCAGCGAAGAAGGGTATGAGTGTGATACTGCAGAGGATGGAGAGGAAACATTAAAACTAATATCTGATAATAACTATGACCTTCTTATATGTGATATAAGGATGCCAAAAGTTGATGGGCTGGAGGTTTTGAAAAAGAGTGTGGAAATATGCCCGGAAACATCTGTTATAATGATGACAGCTTATGCATCTATTGATACTGCTGTAGAATCGCTAAGGATGGGCGCTTTTGATTACCTGATAAAACCACTTGAGTTTGACCAGATTCTGTTAAGAATAAAAAGGCTGTTTGAGTATAAGGATATTGCTCTTGAAAACCAGCACCTGAGAAAAGAACTGCAGGGAATCTACAATTTCCAGAATATTATTGGAAAAAGTAAACCTATGCAGGAAGTATTTAAATTAATTAAGAAGGTAATAAATACTAAAAATAATGTTCTGATAACAGGTGCAAGTGGAACTGGAAAAGAACTGGTTGCAAGGGCTATTCATTTCAGTAAACCCGATATGAGAGGTAAATTTATTGCAATAAATTGTGGTGCCATTTCGGAGACATTGATGGAAAGCGAGCTTTTTGGACATAAGAGAGGAGCTTTTACTGGTGCTGTGAAAGATAAAGAGGGGTTCTTTAAAACAGCAAGTGGTGGAACCCTGTTTCTCGATGAAATTGGTGAAATGCCTCTGCATTTGCAGGTAAAATTACTCAGAGCAATAGAAGAAAAAGAAATAATCCCGGTTGGTAGTTCCATACCTGAAAAAGTTGATACAAGAATTATTGCTGCCTCAAATAAAGATTTGTATGAACTTGTTAAGGCTAAAAAATTTAGAGAAGACCTCTATTATAGACTTAATGTAGTTGAAATAAAACTACCAACTTTACAGGAAAGAAGAGAAGATATACCTTTACTTATCAATCATTTCATTCAAAAATACAACAAAGAACTTAAAAGATTTGTAAAAGGGGTTACAAATGAAACTATGAAAATATTTTTAAACTATAACTGGAAAGGCGGTATAAGGGAACTTGAGAACGTTATTGAAAGGGCAATAATATTAACAGAAGAAGATTATATCACACCTGATTTACTTCCTCCGGACCTCTCAGGTTTTACTCCCCCACTGGAGATTTCTGATAATTTTAAACTGGCTATGAAAGTTTATGAAAAAGAACATATTATCAAGATACTGGAGAAATTTAACTATGATAAGTTAAAGGCTTCAAAGGCTCTTGGAATGAGTTTATCATCTTTATATAGAAAGATGGATGAACTCGAAATACCCCTCAAACAGGATAAAAAAGATAAAAAATGACACAGGAGATTCTCAGAAAATTTAAAATCTACGCTGCAGAACCAGCGGTTATTTATCTATTTATTTTTTTTGTAGTATTACTTGTATTATTTATAA
>QNDJ01000091.1 GCA_003644825.1 Candidatus Zhuqueibacterota bacterium
ACATTAAAACCTCCTATGTTAATTTTTGAAATTTTAACAATATAATGGTTTTAATGTCCTTTGTCAATTACAAGCTCAATTCAACTCAAAAGTCGGAAGAACCGTTTATATTTTACTCATTTTTCAACTATTTTTTCTAATTTCCAAGAATATGCTTTTATTCCTTCAAATTTTACATTTCTATTAAATTCTTCTATTCTGTCAATGAGTATATCAATCTTTTTTTCCTGAATCGGAAATATAATACCTGAATTATATCCCGGGAAGATATGGGTGCCAAATCTGGGTCTTCCTGTTTTTCCACTGTTATGTATCTGAGGCCATTTGGAAAATGAAAAAATCTCCATATCTTTTAACAATTTCATAATTTCTTCATCTATACTTTCTTTATATGATAAAAATACCATATACATTGTTAACTCTCCTTATTTTAACTTTTTCTTTTTTCTTCCAGGACTGCATATAAAGTCGGAACGAAAATCAGAGTAACAATAGTAGAGAAAAGCAATCCTCCTATAACAGAAATTGCCAGAGGAGACCATAACTCGGAACCCTCACCAGTGCTGAATACCAGAGGTAAAAGAGCAAAAATTGTGGTAAAAGCCGTCATTAAAATCGGGCGAAGTCGCCTTGGTCCGGTAATCAGTATTGCATCTCTGCATTTTATTCCTCTTAACCTCAGGATATTTATATAATCTACAAGAACAATTGCATTATTTACCACAATTCCAACAAGCATTACCATACCAACATAGGACATAATGTTCAGAGTTTTTCCTGTGATAAAAAGTGCCCATATCACCCCGATAATTGCAAATGGTATTGAAAATAAAATTATAAAAGGACCTAAAAACGACTCAAATTGAGCAGCCATTATCATATAAACAAGAATTATACCTAAAATTAAGGCTAAAAATAGATACGTGAATGCTTCCTGCTGGTCATCAGCGGTTCCCCCTATTTTTACGGATACACCTTCAGGAATGGGTGTTTTTGAAAGCTCTTTTCTGATATCAGATGTAACATCGCCTAATGCTCTTTTATATAAAGATGCACCTACTCTTACAATTCTTTCCTGGTTTTTTCTTTCCAGTGTAAGAGGACCTTCTCGTTCTACAATTCTTGCGAAGTTATTTAAAGGGATTTGTTTTCCCAGTGCAGAAGTAACAAAAACGTTGTTCAGGTCATTTAAGGTTTTCCTGTCTGCTTTTTTTAGCTGTATAAAAGTATCATATTCGTTCCCTGCTTCTCTGAACCTTGTAGCAACTTTTCCATAGAAATTTGTTCTTAATGTGCTGGAGATATTGTACATATTCAAACCCAGCGAAGAAGCTTTATCTCTATCTATTTCAATCCATAATTCCGGTCTTCCTTTCTCCCTGGAAATAGATATATCTTTCAAGCCTTTAATTTTTTCCATAATTTCTTTTACTTTTGCTGCAAAAGCGTCTGTTTTTACTATATCGTGTCCGTAGATTTCTATACTTATGGGTTTTTCACCGCCAGACATTGATGAGAACATATCCTGTTGTGTAAAATCTATTTTTGCGACCCCGGGAATTTCAGAAATCTTTTTTCTGAGTTCCTCTGTAATTTCTGTTGAGGTTCTGTTTCTTTTATTTTTTTCAATAAGAGAAATACCAAACATTATTATGTTTATATCGTTTCTCTGTCCCATCATAGTACCCATTCCGGTTGTGCTTTCACCACATCTTGCATACATAATATCTCTTTCAGGAATATCTTTCTCCATAATATTTTCAATTCTGCTCATAACTTTATCTGTTTCTTCAATTCTTGTTCCTACCGGTAATTCTGCAGTTCCTGTTATCATACTTTCATCCATTGCTGGAGTAAACTCGGTATGAATAAATTTTAATAAGGATAAAGAAATAACAAAAAGTATCAGTCCTATTATTATTACTGCAAGTTTATGATTCAGGGCAAATTCTAATACTTTTCTATAGTTGTTTTCTAATTTACTGAACCAGTTTCTGGTAAAGTTTTGAAACTTCAATGATAACCATCTTCTGGACTTTTGTTCTTCAGGTTTTCTCATAAATTTTGATGAAAACATCGGTGTGAAGGTTAGAGCTGAAAATAGTGAAGCCAGTAAAACTATTATTACCACATAAGCGAGCTCTCTGAACATGATTCCTGTAATACCTTTCACAAACATTATTGGTACAAATATCGCAACGGTTGTAATCGTCGAAGCTGTTACTGCTAAACCCACTTCGCTTGACCCGAAAATTGAAGCCTCACTTTTTGATTCACCTTCTTCTGTGTAGTGCCTGTATGTATTCTCGAAGATAACAATGGCTGCATCAATAACCATACCCAGTGCAATAGCAATCGCTGAAAGGGTCATTAAATTAATTGTATAACCACCAATAAATAAAAATATAAAAGCAATAATTAATGAGAATGGAATCGTAAGAGCCACAATTAAACTGTTTCTGAATTCGCCTATAAATAAAAATACAATTAGAATGACGAAAAGCAGTGCCCACCCTATGGTACTGACCAGATTGTTAATGGAACGCTTAATGAAATCGGAACTATCAAGGGCAAGATAAACTTCAACATCTACAGGAAGGTTTTTTTTGATTTCAGGCAATGCCTTTTTTATTCTCCTTGCAACGGTTACTGTATTTTCTCCAGATTGTTTTTGCACAATTACAATTAACCCGCTTCTTTTATTGATTCTTGTTCTGTGTTCAATATCTTTAAATGAATCTTCAACTGTAGCTATATCCTTGATATATACCGGAGAACCGTTATTCAACCCTACAAGAACGTTATTAATCTCGTTGATGTCTTTGAATTCGCCTGGAACTCTGATAACATAATCTGTTTTGCCAACTTTAATGCCTCCTACTGTCTGGGTTATGTTTTCGGTGGCCAGAATTCCGGCTATCTGGTTTATCGAAAGATTATATGCTTCAAGGCGGTGTCTATCTATATTTACTTTAATTTCTCTCTGAAGCCCACCCATTATCATTGTCATAGCTACGCCCTGTAATTTTCTTAGGTCGTTGCAGAACTTCTCATCGATTAAATCATATAGTTCTGGATAACTCTCTTCGGCAGTAATACCAAATACAATTACAGGCATCATTGAAGGGTCGAATTTCATTATCATAGGTCTTTCAGCATCTTCAGGTAAAAATCTTGTTGAAAAATCAACCATCTGTCTTACATCATTTGCTGCTTCATCTAAATCCTTACCCCATTCAAACTGCAGTGTTATTGTGGATAAATTTTCCTGTGAAGTAGATAAAATATCTTTCAGACCTGTAATTGTGCTTAATCTTTCTTCCAGAATTTTTGTAACTCTTGTTTCTACATCTTCAGTTGATGCTCCATTGTATCTTGTTATTACACTTAATGTAGGGAATTCAAGATTGGGCATTAAATCTATCGGGAGCTGGATATAAGAAACAATTCCAAGAATAAGTATCCCAACAAAAACCATAAATGTGAAAACAGGCCGTTTAACTCCTAATTCGGGCAGTTTCATTTTTCATCACCTCCTTCGACTTTAACAACAGTTCCATCTTTTAGCATTTCCTTCCCAGTAATAACGACCTGTTCATTTTCTTTTAGTCCGTCAAGAACTTCAACAATACCATTGACTTCAAGACCTGTTTTAATGACCCTTTTTTCGGCAATATTGTTATTAATTACAAAAACGTGTACATTATTCATAGATTTTATAGTGCAATCAACAGGTATGGTAATCACATTTTTGTGTTTTTTTACAATTATGTTAATCCTTGCAAACATTCCAGCCCTTAGCATCATATCTTCGTTTGGAACCTGAATTTCTATCATAAAAGTTCTTGAAAGAGGGTCAGCTGTTGGGTTTACTTTTGATATTTTCCCGAAAAATTCTTTATCAGGATAAGAATCAACCCTGATTTTAGCATCAAGTCCAACCTTAATATCGGTGAAATCTTTCTCGGAAATGCTTGCAGTAATTTTTACCTTTGATAAATCCATAACAGTTACAACACCTCTTCCACCTGGCATCATCGGATTAACCACTTCCTGTTCGTTGATGTATTTACCGGTAATGATTCCGTCAAATGGCGCCTTCATTTTTGAAACTTCGAGCTGGTATTTTGCAAGGTTAAGAGCAGCTTTTGCCTGCTTTAGTTGAGCTTCAGCAGCTTCATATCCTAACCTTGCTTTTTCATATTGTTGTGGTGATACTGTTCCCTTTTTAAACAGGCTTTTTATCCTTTCCCAGTTTTTTGATGCATCGTCAAAATTTGACTGGGCTACCGCTAAACCTGCTTCTGCCTGCTGAAGACGTAGCTTTATTGACCGTGTATCAAGTTCTGCAAGTATCTGCCCTTTTTTAACAAAATCACCTTCTTCAACATATATCTTTTTTATTTTGCCTGATATATCAGGAACAACATTAACCATCTGTATCGGCTGGATGTTCCCTGTGAGCTTTAGCATTTTAGTTATATCATTCCGCTTAACATTGAAAACTACAACAGGAATGACATTCGAAGAAGTCGAATTTTCTTTGTTTTTATCCTGGGAACAACCAATTGTATAAATTATAAACAATAAAATTAATATTTTCACTGTCATCTTTTTTAACATTTTGACATCCCTCTCTTTCTGTATTTTATCATAAATAGAGTTATGGTTAAAGTACATACATTGGTAATTTAAATTTTAGAACTTAACTTCTCCTGTCGATTTTTTTAAAGCAGCGAGAGCTACCTTATAATCAGCGAGGGCTGAAATATAATTAGTTCTTGCCTGAACTAGTAATGTATTAGCATCCAGTAAGTTCGTATTTGTTGCCAGTCCCTCTTTAAACTTTTCATTGGTAACTCTATAATTTTCTTCAGCCTGTTTTACATTCAGCCTGCACTTATCAATTTTTTCTTTTGCTTCTAACAGGGATAGATAACTCTGTGTTACTTCGAGGGTTATTCCATCTTCTAACTGTTTTTTAGTAATTTCTATCTGCTTCAATTGTTTTTTTGCCCTGGATACCTTCAAACTTGTTTCTCCCCAGTCAAACAGATTGAACTGGAATACCATAGAGACGGTCCATGTTCCATAAAAATCTCTGTTGTAGAACCTATCAGGCCGTCTGTAACCGTAGTCTGCGTTTAAAAATATGTTTGGAAAATACCCTGCTTTGCTTATATTAACAGCTTTCCTGCCTATTTCTATATTAGCCTCAAAGGAATTAATTTCTGGCCTTTTACTGAAGGCAGTTTTTATCATTTTTTCGAGGTTAATTTCAGGCACAGGTTCTGCTTTGAGTTTATCAATAAATATTACATCCGTATCCAGGGGAATTCCCAGAACATTACAGAAAGCTATCTTTGCTAATTTAATGCCATTTTTTGCCTGTATTAATGCCAGTTCTGCATTGGAGAGCTGAACCTTTGTCATAAGAAGGTCATTCTCGGTTACCATTCCTACCTGATACATATTTTCTAAATCTTTCAGGTGTGAATTCACCTGCTTAATTGCCTCTTCAGCAACTTTTTTAAACTCCTGGGCTTTAACAACGCTCCAGTATGCTTTTTCAACATCGTAAACCAGCTCGTTTTTTGATTTTTCGAAATTAACCTCTGCATTGTATGCTTTGAGCTCAGAGATTCTATAAGAGTTTCTCAAAGCACCTCCAGTATAAATCGGCTGCTGAACAGTAAATGCAGCCGCATAATTGTTTTCATCCCCTATTGTGATTTTTTTTGGCATTTCCTGTCCTGGTGGCAGTTGTCCACCTCCACCAAACTTCATAAAAGCTTTTGCAGGAAAAAATGGAGCATAATCCAGCCTTGTATAATTGAATACTGTTGAAATTTTTGGTAAAAAAGCTGTTCTGCTTATTCCAACACCATCATACTCTTCTTCGATTTTTGATTTTGCAAGCAGTAATTTTTTGCTCTTTTTCAATGCAATCTCTACACTTTCTTTCACAGTAAGGTTTAATGTTCCCGAACTAATTTTTTCCTGACCTATGACATTTTGAAAAGTAAAAAACAACAGTATTACTGATAAAATTATTAGATTATTTTTTAATTTAAAAATCATACCTGCCTCCTTATTCTATCAAGCTTTGAGTTATTGGGACGTTTAAGGTAATCATATTGACAAAAAATTTAAAAATAATATAAAATTCCTGCCCTTATATCCAGTATACCCTGTTCTGAAAAATAATCGCCAAAAAAGAATCTATCTTTCGATAATATATAATGGTATCTTGTAGTTATGGAAAAATTCAAAATTTCATTAATTTCGAGCTCAACTCCAGCCCCTATATTACCACCAATACTCATTTTTCTAAATTTTTCTTCTTCAAATATCTGTATATTGCCGAATGGGCCGTCTTTGGTAAATCTCCAGTAGTAGATTCCCGGTCCAAATAAGATTTTTAGTTTGAACCTTCTGTTAATGAAATAATAATTGTTTTCAAAGTTCAGACCTGTTACTGCAAAGGATGGATTTTTTCCTGGTTCCGATTTCCACTCATCTCTATAATTCATCCAGCAATTAGAAATATAAAAATCAACAGAATAGTTTTTATTTACCTTCATTCTTATACCTACATTAATAGAAGTACCGGGTTTGACAAGCCCTTTCAGATTAAAATTTTTCGAATAGGTTCCTTTAATAGATTTAACAGTTCCTCCATCAATCAGGATACCATATTGTCTGGCTTTTTCCTGGGAAAAAATCTGGTTATTGAAAATCAGTATAAACAAACTTAATAGAAC
>QNDJ01000092.1 GCA_003644825.1 Candidatus Zhuqueibacterota bacterium
ATAAGAAATCAGGTTTTCGATAATCTTAAAAACCTGATAATATAAAAATTAAATTTATTATTGTCAATTACTTTATTTTAAAATCTACTCACTCAGAATTTTCATTGTTTCTTCAATTTCCTTTTTAGTTACTTTTTTTCTTATTTCTTCCAGTTCTTTAATAACCCTTGCCCATTTTTGTCCTTCAGCTGCACTGATATATTCAAGTTGAAGTCTCTCGGGTCTGATTTTTTTTCTTTCAAGTTTATTCCATAATTTTTCAATTCTTTTTTGAGTCCATCTAACAGCATTAATATAGTGGCAATCGGAAAAATGACACCCCGATACAAGCACTATTGGTGCCCCCAATTTGAAAGCATGAAATACAAATTTTTCGTCTACACGCCCGCTGCACATCGTTCTTATAACTCTGTTATTCGGTGGATATTGAATCCTTGAAGTGCCCGCAAGGTCAGCACCAGGATAGGAACACCAATTACATGCAAAGGTAACAATTTTCTCCTCTGGTTTCTCTGACAATATTGATTCTATTTGAGCCATTATCTGTTCATCTCTAAAATGCCTCATAATAATAGCATCCGATGGACATTCAGCAGCACAGGTTCCACATCCTGCACAGGCGGCTTCTACTACCTTTGGCAGGGTTTTAGTTTTTTTATCAGGTGGAACAATCGCATGATATGGGCATACCCTTGCACATATACCACAATAAATACATTTATCAGGTATAACCCTTGATGTAATAGCTTCGATTTTAACTTTTCCTGCATTCAAAAGAATACTTGCTCTTGCTGCGGCAGCACTGGCCTGTGTAACACTATCTTTAACATCTTTAGGAGATTCAGCACAACCTGCAAAGTATACTCCTCTCGTTGGTGCATCAACCGGCTTTAACTTCGGATGGGACTCCATATAAAATCCATCAGATGTTGTCGAAAGAGTTAGAAGCTGTTTGATTATTTTATTGTCCTGCCTTGGTATTACACCAACTGAAAGAACCACCATTTCAAGATTGTGTTTTTCAAGCTTCCCATTTGATGTGTTTTCTACCGTGAGTATAAGATTTTTTGTATTCGGGTCTTCTTCAATTTCACCGGGTAGTCCTCTAATGTATTTTACACCTTCCTGTTTGCTTCTCATATACAGGTCTTCAAACCCCTTACCAAATGCTCTTATATCCATATAGAATACTTTACATTCAACACCCGGATAATGATCTGAAAGAAGAAGAGTATCTTTCACTGTATTCATACAGCAAATATTTGAACAATATGGATTACCCCTCTTTTCTGACCTTGAACCGACACACTGAATAAACCCAACAGTTTTTGGAACTTTTCTATCAGTTGGTCTGATAAAATGCCCTTCTGTAGGACCACTTGCACTTATCAGTCTTTCAAATTCCATACTTGTAATTACATTTTCATACCTTGTATAACCGTATTCATCGAGTTCTGTTGGGTCATAAACGTCCATTCCTGTTGCAGTAATAATTGCCCCCGCATCAATTTCTATAATCTCATCCTGCATATCATAATCGATACATTTTTTTTCACAAGCTTCGTAACATTTTCCACAGGCAATAGGATTATTCCCCAGACAGCTTTCCATATCCAGAGTATAAGTAGAAGGAACAGCTTGAGGAAAAGGAATGTATATAGCTTTTCTTGATGAAAATCCCTGTTGAAATTCGTCTGGAACAATAACAGGACATACCTCAGCACAATCACTGCATGCAGTGCATTCGTTTTCATCTACATATCTTGCTTTTTTCCTGATGGTAACTTTAAAATTTCCTATAAACCCGGTGACATTTTCAACCTCACTATAAGTGTAAAGAGTTATATTAGGATGCCGACCGACATCCATCATTTTCGGTCCAAGAATTCATATAGAGCAATCCATTGTCGGGTAAGTTTTATCAAGGGCTGCCATAATTCCACCAATACTGGGTTCTTTTTCAACGAGAAATACTTTATGACCGGCATCCGCTAAATCAAGGGCGGCCTGGATACCCGCAACACCACCACCTATTACAAGGGCAGATTTTGTTACAGGAACCTCTGTTTCTTCCTGAGCTTCCAGAAACCTCGCCCTGGCAACTGCACTCTTTACGAGGTCTTTAGCTTTTTCAGTGGCTTTTTCTTTCTCGTATTGATGAACCCAACTGCAATGTTCCCTGATATTAGCCATTTCAAACAGATATGGATTCAAACCAGCATCTGCAACACAGGCTCTAAAAGTAGGTTCATGGATTTTTGGAGTACAGGAAGCCACAACCACCCGATTTAAGTTATGTTCTACAATTGCTTTTTTTATTTCATTCTGACCCGGGTCAGCACAGGTGTATTTGTTCTGCATTACACAAACAACATCGTCCAGTGTTTTTGCAAACTCCGATACTTCATTACAGTTCACTGTTCCTGCAATATTAGTACCGCATTCGCAAACAAATACACCTATTCTGAGTTCACCATTAGTTTTTTTTGATACTGGCAAATTTATTCACCTCCTATTTTATGCCCCTGATTTCAGTGAAGATGCAAAAAAGACCGTCAGATCTTTTATATTAATTCTTGAATTTTTATCAAGATTTTCATCATTCATAGCACATTTAAAATGTATCTCACATTTAGGACAGGCTGTAATCAGTACACTTCCGTCTGTATTTACAGCCTGTTTTAACCTTCTAACCTGTATTTGTTTTGAATTTGCATCACAATTAATCCAGCTATTTGTTCCACAACACAGCGCATTATTTCTATTTTTTACCATTTCTACAAGTTCAACATCTGGTATAGCTGTCAGAACATTTCTTGGTTCATCATACACACCATTATATCTCCCGAGTCTACAGGGGTCCTGATAAGTTACTTTTTTATCCGAAGGACTTTTAAATTTAAAAGAATCTAATTTTTCATTGATAAACTGAGAAATATGCCAAACTTTTACTTTGAATTCCTTTGATAGTGAAGGATAAATATTCTTGAGAATATTATAACATTCGGCACAGGCAGTAACTATTGTAGATGCCCCTGATTCTTTGATTAAACTGATATTAATTTTAGCTAATTTTTCAAAATTTTCTTTATCCCCTATTGTAAGAAGGTCTGCACCACAACAACGCTCATCCTCCAGTATAACTGGCTCAATTCCCAGATAATTAAGAATTTCAATTGTGCTCTTACCAATCTCCAGAGGTTCTACATCTATGTCTTTACTGAAGATATTATCATAATAGGGTAAACACCCAACAAAATAAAGAACATCTCCTTTTTTGGAAGTTTTAAGTTTTTTTGGAATCCATTCGGTTCTTTTCTGTTTAAGGTTTGGATTTGCCATCATTTTCATTACAGTTTGAATTACTCCCCCGTGAGAACACTGGGGCAATTTTCCTTTATTTAAAGCTTCTTTACGAACATCAATTATAAATTGAGAAAAAGATACATCAGATGGACACCTTTCACTACACATCTGACAGGTCAGGCAACTCCAGATAAGCTCATTATTTATAACCTGGTTCTGGTTATAAAGAACAGCTTGATTAATTATCTTCCTCGGAGAAAATTCTTCATTATACTGGGAGATAGGACAATTAGCTGTGCATTTACCACAGTCAAGGCAAAAATAAGCTTTTGAATTTTTTATTGCTACATCAATGTAGTTCATCATACTCCTCAAATTTTCCTATCAATTTTCTGCAATAGGCGACCTTCCAAGCTTTTTTATCTGGTCAACAAATTCATTAATTACCTGCCCAAATCTGACTCCTTCTGCTGCAGAGATCCATTCCAGCCTTATTCTTTCTTCTTCTAAACCCAATGTATGAATTAATGCTTTTGTTTTTTCAAAATTATCCACCGCTCTATAATTTCCAAATATATAATGACAATCACCAAAATGACAGCCTGAAACAATTACTCCATCTGCTCCATCCAGAAAAGCCTTAAGAACAAAATTAGGATGGACTCTGCCTGAACACATTACCCTGATTATTCTAAAATATGGAGAATACTGTATTCTATTTATTCCAGCGCTATCTGCACCAGCATAACTACACCAATTACAGGCAAAAACTACTATTTTGGGAATAAATTTATCATTACTGGATTGTTTTTTATCTGCCATTATATAACCCTCATTTCAAATTTCCTGGTATAATTAATTTTTTCATAATTCTGAGTATGCAGAATCTATCATAGAATAAATTTGTTTATCAGTAAAATGTTTTGCAGTAATTGCACCAGTTGGGCACCAGGAAGCACAGGTGCCACATCCTTTACAAAGAACTTCATTAATTCTTGAAACATACACTCCAGGACTTTTTTCAATTAATTCAGGAGCATGAAATTCACAAATAGAAACACACTTTCCACAGGCTCTGCATAAATTCTCATCTACTACTGCAGTTGTGGGCTCAATTTCTGTTGTATCAGTATATATAATGGAAGCAACTTTACCCGCTGCTGCAGAAGCCTGACTCATAGAATCCGAAATATCTTTAGGGCTTTGAACACAACCACATAGATAAACCCCTTCTGATGTTGTTTCCACGGGACCCAGTTTAGCATGCCTTTCCATAAAGAAACCATCGAGTCCTCTTGGTACCTTAAGTAATTCGTGTAACTTTCCCGTTCCCTCTTCATCAGGAACCATAGCTACCGCCAGAACAACAAGGTCTACCGGGACCTCAATATCCTTTTTAAAAATCTCCATATAAAAGTTTATTTTTTCAGCTTTTGTTTTTCCAGAAACTTCAGGCTCATTTTTTGGGTCATATCTAATAAATTTTACACCCTGTTTTCGAGCTTCTCTGTATAATTCTTCTGTTCCAGGAGCTACAGTTCTAATATCTCTATAGAATACCACAGAATTTATTCCTTTTTTCTTGAGTTCAATAGATTGCTTTATAGTTGTAGGACAGCAATACCTTGAGCAGGTCGGGTTTTCTTTACATCTTGAACCGACACATTGAATGAAGGCAACAGTTTTTATTTTAGCTAAAACTTCATCATTATTTTTCAAAATTGATTCTAATTCCTGGTTTGTAATAACATTTTCAAATTTTTCATATCCAAATTTATTGCCCGGCTTATATAAAGCTGAACCTGTAGCAAGAACAATTGTCCCGGTTTTAAATGTTCCGTTACTGGTTGAAACTTCAAAATTACCTACAAATCCATTTATTTGTTCAATATTACAACCTGTATAAATTTTTACTTTGCTTTTTTCCAATTCTTTTAGCTTTCTGTCCAGGAGTTCACCTGCTGAGATTCCATAAGGATATAAATTATGGAGGAGGTTCAATCTTCCTCCGAGTTTTTTTTCTTTTTCTATAAGGAAAACCTCAAACCCCTGGGCATCAAGGTCAAGGGCACATTGTATTCCTGAGATTCCACCACCAATTATTAATGCTTTCTGGTCAATCTTTATTCTGTTTTTTGTAAGAGGTGAAAGGAATCTTGCCCTTGAAACCGCCATCCTGATCTGGTCTTTTGCTCTTTCAGTTGCGTTTTCAGGTTCAAAAGAATGAACCCAGGAACACTGGTCTCTTATATTTACCATTTCAAACAGGTATGGGTTCAGTCCTGCCATAAAACAGGATTCCCGAAATATCGGTTCATGGGTTCTTGGAGTACAGGCAGCAGCAACAACTCTTGTTAATTTTTCCTCTTTAATAACTTGCTGGATTCTTGACTGACCGGTATCCGAACATAAAAAGAGATTGTCTTCAACAAAAGTTACATAAGGCAATGTTTTAACATAATCTAATATTTCAGATATATTGAGAACACCGGCTATATTTATTCCACAATGACAAACAAAAACACCAATTCTTGGTGGTCCACTTATATCTACAGGTTCAATCTTGACTTCCTTTTTGGGAAGACGATACGCAGAAACATATTTTTCAGCTTTTGAGGCTGCTGCTGTAGCCTGAGCCACTGATTCAGATATATCATAGGGACCCGAAGAACAACCACAAAGAAATATCCCATCTCTTGTTGTTTCTACTGCTGTTATATTTGATTTTTCTGTCTGAAAAAATCCACTCTTATCAAGCTCAATTCCAAGTATCCGGGCAAGTTTCTCACTTCCCTTAGATGGTAATGCAGTGGATGATAGAACTACCATTTCACTCCTGATAAACTTAAGTTCTCCCGTTAACGTGTCTTCAACATGAATCATTAAGTCACCGGTCTTTCTGTCTTCATCAATTCGCGCAGGTCTTCCCCTTATATATTCAATTTCACCTGTTTCCAATGACCGCTGATAAAATTCTTCAAATCCTTTGCCGGCAGCTCTCATATCTATATATAATACATTCAATTTCTTAATGCCGGGTTCATGCTGTTTTACCAGCATACAATCTTTAATGGTATTCAAACAACAATACCTTGAACAATACTGATTACCTGCTTCGCCTCTCGCTCCAACACATTGAATAAATGTTATGGATTCAGGAGATTTTTTATCAGAAGGCCTTAAAATGTGACCATTAGTTGGTCCGGAAGCGCTCAACATCCTCTCGAGCTCTAGTTGAGTTAAAACATTTTTATAAAGACCATATCCATAAGGCTTTATAATTTCAGGATTCAAAACATCAAATCCTGTAGCTACAATAATAGAACCCACTATCTTTTCAATTATCCTATCTTTTTGCTCCCAATCAATAGCATTTACACTACAGAATTTTTCGCATGCTTTACATTTACCCCTCTGGAAAAATATACAATTTTCTTTATCAATAACAGGTTTATTTG
>QNDJ01000093.1 GCA_003644825.1 Candidatus Zhuqueibacterota bacterium
ACCATATTGTTCTATAATCACGAATATTTTCTCCCCGTGCTGCCAGTTCCTCAAGGTAATCGTAAATTGGAACATCAATATAATTATATGGCGGGATAGGTGTAATGTTTTTTTCCCAGGGATGAAATTCATATACTCTTGAACCATCAGGTAGAATCATAACCAGCCGATGGTCCTGCCAGGCACGAAGATGATTTTTACCAAGCTTTGGGACATTAAAAACTGGTTCGTCTGTTCGGTCAATCCCCGGCAACAGGCGGGCTTCTTCCTTCCGCTCCTGTAAAATTCTGGCAATTGGAACCATATATTTTCTTGTTTCTTGTTTTCCTTTCATATTGAATGTATAATATGGGTCAACACCTATAAGTTTAAGGTCATAGCGAAGTTTAGCTGATTCAAAACGGCGTGAATTTTCAACTGTAAAAACCTCCTGATTGTAAACACTTATACCAATTTTTCTAATTTTCTGGATTGCTTCCATAGATTCGGGAGTAATTTCATAAGAATGTTCAAAGTGTGTAACAACAGCAATATCTCTTTTCCCGGGTTCATGGAACTCAGAAAGGATTTTTATCAAATTGTCTGTCCAGCGCATAGGTATTACAACCGGAGTTCTTGTACCGATACGAATTCTATAGATATGTTTCTTTTTAGCTAAATTTTCAAGTATTTTTCTCAGGGGTTCATCCTTCATTATACAGGGGTCACCTCCAGTGATAAGAACATCACCAACAGTTTGATGTTCATCGAACCAGGATAATGCCTCTTCAAGTGTCTCTTTGGATGCCATAGCATAGGGGTCAAGAACCTGGTCTATTTCCCAGTTCCGCTGACAGTAAACACAAATTTGAGCACACGTGTTAAAAGGCTTCAAAATTGCTATAAGAGGGTAACGTCTTGTAATAAGCTCAACTGGTGATGTATCGTGCTCACCCATAAAATCAAAAATAATTCCCCTGTCAGAGCGATGTTCAGACATTATGTTAACATAATCCGGAGGAGGAATCACCTGAGCACGCACCGCATGGTCATAACCAATAGATAAACGTCTATCCATTAAACTGAGATAATATGGCGTGATACCAAAAGGAATCCGATTCTTCCTGGCTTTTATAATTGCTTCTTTTTGTTCCTTTGTTAATTCAATGAGGTCTAAAAGTGGTTTTGCATCTTTAATAACATGTTTCAAGTGCCATAAATAATCATTCCATTCTTCCTCGGTTCCACCGAAGTAATTAAGAATCCGTTTACGGTTTTCCTTACGCCAGTTAATAACATCAGTATCCAGTCCCGATGGATATTTTTTAAAATATTTTTGTATTGTTACGCCCATTTCATCCAGTATTTCGGTTCTTGCTTCCGATGCTTTACGTCCCTCCAGTAGAAGAAAATTAGGTATTCCTTTTTTTGCCTCCCTCGACTCAAAGTAAATATTTGCTTTTCCTGCAACACCTCGAAAAAGATTAATAAACTCCATTAAAAAACCCGCAGAAACTTCTTCTGTTAATTCATCAAGCTTATTTCTTGCCAGTTTCCAGAGGCTATCCAGAGCAGATACTCCAGTTCGATATTCATTAATAGGTCCAATAATACTTCTGAATGCCCGTATACTTTCCCTGACAGTCGCTTTTTCAAGAATATGTAAATCATTATCAAGCTGAAATATTTTTCGTTCGGCACTCTCCAGGTATGAATATATTTTATCTCGTGCTTCTTCAAGGTTAGAAGCATCTTTGAGACATTTATAAATATCAGGATTTGCATCCCATAAACGTTTCAGATATGCTTCATAATCAACCTCAAATTTAGGCTTTACCATTTCAACTGCATCTGTAAATACATCATCAATAATCTTTGTCTGAAGTCGTTTTCTGGTTACTAACTTCTGTAATGTTTTAAAAGTTGTTTCAGATTTTTTCAAATTATTTAACTCACTATTTTTCATAATGTAATTCTCCCTTAGTAAATCCTGAACTAAAATACAAGTTGTTATTGAACAGAAAAAAGGAATAGAAAAATAATAGATTGCTTTAGTTTAATAATAGAAGGTTTTTAACAAATTACAAAGATGGATTAAATTTTACAAGCACAAAATAAAATTCAGCTTCAATATAACAGGTAAATGGTTTAAATTTACATTAAAACTCCTAAAGGTTAATTATTAATTACTACACCAAGCTTTTTAAGGCTTATAATTGCCTGCTTTCGAATATCAGAACCAGAAACCTTTACCGCATATTTTAGCATTTTTATAGCCCTTTGCCTATTCTTCTTTGCAATACCATCTGCAATTGAAATAAAAACTTTCAAAGCGGCCTTCCTGAGTTCTGGAGTTGGCTTTCTATAATCAAGAATTATAGGGTCAACATCCTTGCAATATTTTGCAATTCTGTTTAATGATTCTGGACTTTTAATAATAGCCATTCCTTTCATTGCTCGTAGTTTAAAACTTAATTGAGGAGATCTATCCAGAACTGTATGATAAATTCTTAAAGCTTCATTATAATTCCTTCTTTTAAGTTTTATGCTGGCATTTTTTAATAATTTTTCAGTTTCTGCTGGACCTAATGATTTATCGATTTTATGTATCACTGAAACTTTCTCTGTATCCTCTCTGATCAATTCAATAAAGTTAACCAAGGGAGCCTTCTTTATTAAAGGATTTTTCTCTTTTGGGTGAAATTCAATTTTAAGGGAATCCTCAACAACTACTCCTTCGATAACTTTAATTACCGCCTTATTCGTGTTTCCTGCCTCTTTAACAATATCAAAATCTTTTAATACAGGTTTACCCTGAATAATTATATCAAACACTCGTTGCCCAACCCTATCACCTGATAGGGCATTAAAACCAAGGCGCACCGTATATATGCCTGGTCCATCTCCCCATATATCATCTATTACCGGTATCTTACAGCTTAAAAAACCAACACACCCTGAAGTGAAAAGCCAGGGCTTATCAGTTCCTTCTACCACTCTACTTCTATAATCACTATAAAAATAGCCCATACCTCTAACTATCTTTTCATGCAAATTAAATTTTACACCGTAATCTGGAAAATGGTTTCCTATATATTCTGTTTCAGGATTCGGGTAAGCAAACCATACTATTCCATCATTGTCTTTCATATCTGCAGGTGCTCCGAGGTTTATTGCAAAATGTTTTACATCATTTATAATACTATGAGTAATAAATACAGACCAGGGTTGAACTCTATCCTTTTTTGTCTTTAAAACGAACGAACACCTGAGTGGAAAAGAACAGGTGCATCCAGAACTGGCTTCAGGAGAAAGCAAAACACCACAGGCTGGAATCATACTTATCCAGCAACCCGGACGTATACCTCCAAATAAAGTTATTCCTCTATCTTCAGAAAAATCATACATTGCACAACAATATGAACGATAGAATAAAAGATTGGCAGAAGCTGATGAAATAGCACAGGTATGCCCTGGCCTTAAAAACTCCCGGGGAACTTCTTCACCGGTTATAGGATGATAACACATTTTAATTTTTCCAGTATAAAGATTACAGATTCTGGGCTCAATAATAATCTGGTCTCCAATAATAACAGGCCGGGTCCTATAATTTATAGGTTTCGACCATAAAACTTCTCCACTCTCAGCAGATAAAGCTGTAATACGCCTCCATCTTAAAGTATTTTGCTGGAACCTCCAGGCATCATGGTTCCCAATATTTCCGAAAAACAGCAACACCCCATTGCTGTATGCTGCTCCCATCCCATCACCACCACAACCTGTAAAATCCAGAGATTTTTTCCACAATTTCTTTCCAGTAATAGCATCAAGACACACTACGGCTCTTATATCCAAACTGTTAGAGTCTATTTTTATTCCTTCAGTTTTTTCGTATATTCCTTTTTCAATAAGCTTATTCTTTTCTTCAATAGCCTGTTTTTTCTGTTCTTCTGAAACAGAACTTTCTGCAAAAAATATCTTATTATCTCCACGAGTTATTGTTATATGTGCAATTCGGTGTCCTTTATACTTCCATTTCATTTTTCCTGTGTTCGAATCCATA
Organism: Candidatus Zhuqueibacterota bacterium; assembly: GCA_003644825.1. Classification (GTDB taxonomy): domain Bacteria; phylum SM23-31; class SM23-31; order B21-G16; family B21-G16; genus B21-G16. The sequence continues at coordinate 4,043 of QNDJ01000093.1, forward strand.
GCAAAAACCATATCACTGACCATCATATTTCCTGTAATAGCACCTTTTGAGCTTTTATAAATTTCCCACTCAGGATAATCTGCCATTAAACGCCATAGTGCTCCAGACCTTTTGAAATCAGCCCAGACTTTTTCATCAGGAACAGGATATCTTGAAACGAGATTTTTATATTCATCTATAAATTCAGGAGAAATTTCATTTTCATTTCTCCATTTTCCATTATCGACGATATTTTCCCAGAGTGCAAAATAGCCTCTCTTCAATGGCATTGCTCTTGAACCGTATAAAATCCTATCGGAACAGGATACATATCCCCAGCGCCTCGAACTTTTATCAGACGACATCGGAACTTTAAAAACCTTTATTGTTTCACCTGTTGCAGGGTTAAGTTTATAACAATTATCGTATGCAGCAACATAAAGCCCGTCTTCTGTAAGTGCAAGGTTACCACCATCCACATCTGCTCTTGCTCTTATTGCACCTGGGATTTTTCTTTCCCACAGAGGGGTTCCATTATATGCATCATAAGCCATAATTATTTCTTCCCCCTGAATAAAAAGACGGCCATTCATAGAAACAGGGCTTACAGCTTTTGCATGTCGTTCAACCATTTTTTCTGGTCCTGGTTCTCCAAACCATAAGACCCCCAGCGGACTTTCAACCAGCTTATCACCAGAACACGCTGTATTCTGAGGATTTCCATACAATTCCGTCCAGTTTCCAGCTCCCTCCAGCTTTCCTCTGACAATTTTCACCCATAAACCATTTTTCCTGATTATCTCGACTCTCTCTTTATTAAAATACTTCAGCAGGCTTGAAATACCATACATTTTATCAAGTTTCAGCTCCTTTGACTCTTCTGATGATTGACCAAGATAAATAATCCCACCATAAGGTTTCAGAACACGGTAAACTTCCTTTAAAGAATAATCGAATTTTCCTGTTTTTATCATTTCATCGGATACAATTAAATTTGCAAAGTAGTCTGGAAGTTCTGATAAATTCCACTGCTCAATAACAACTCTGGAGCCATATAATCCTGCAGCATCCAGTTTATTTTTTGCTTCATAAACCTTTTCTGGGTCTTTCTCAATTCCTATAATTTTCAGCTCTGAACGTTTTGCAAGTTCAAAAGCAAATCTGCCAGTTCCACTATCAAGCACAAGACAGTATCCCTTTTTGATACCCGTTCTACTTAAAATCTGCTCTGCTACTGATTCATAAATCTTTGTAAATTTATCATTAGTATATGGTGAAAAATTTACGATTGATTTGATATTTTTGACTTCTGATTTTTTATCTTCTTTAAAGCAGTATATTTTTCCATTATCAGTGCTGATAAAAAGATTTCCCTTTATTACCGCTAGCCCAAATGCTTTTCCGTCAATATCAGCTTTCCATAGTTTTTCACCGGTATCAGTATCAATTGTAATTACCTTTCCGTTGCCGCCTGCAAATAATATTTTTCCAGAAAGAATTAATGAATACATATCTTTAACAGGACATTCCCACTTACGAACAGAGTCTTTTAATTTTCTTTCTTCAGCATTCAGTTCGTTTATTTTTTGAGAAATACTTTCTTTTTGATTATTAAGTATTTTCTGAACATCTTTAGTAGCGGTTCTAAGTTTTTCCCCGATATCTTTTAATTTTTCTCTCAATTTTTGTCTTTTTTCTTTAACAGTAATAACCTTTTTAAGAGCAATTTGATATTCTGCTCGATTCATAGAAAATATTTCCTTTTCAGTAAGTGTATAAGTATAATCAGGGGTTACAACCATATCAATTCCAGGAAACCAGGCGTGGGCATCTTCCTTTTTCCTGCCAGTTATTGCATCATAAACAACTTTCGCTGGAGTTCCTGACCAATCAACACCAGCAACAATATTATTATCTTCCAGCAATGCCCAGGTGCCGCCAATTTTTGCTCCAGGCAAACAATAATAAAGAAACTCTCCACTCCTTTTATCAAATGCAGCTGGCATAGCCCTGCCTGAAGGAACATAAAGGATATTTTCTGAAGCAAGAAGATAACTCTGGGGCGATATACCCCCATAAGCAAGTTCATGTTCCCTATCACCAACTGTATCGTTTTTCCATATAATTGAACCATCTTCGGCATTTAGTGCACATATATAAATACCCTCATAAGGAAATACTCCTGCACAAAAATATACAGTTCCATTATCAACCAGAATGCTCGTTCTTACAGGCCAGAGAGAAATCATTCTTCCATTTCCGATAACTTTTTCCCTATCTGAACCTGCTCTATATTTCCAGATAAGTTTACCATTACCTGCTTTAAGACAGTAAACATATCCATCATCAGAACCAGCATAAACCCTGTTTTTATAGATTGTCGGAGCAAACCTGACAGGTCCTTCCGCAAAAAAACTCCATTTTATTTCACCCGTTTTTACATCAAGTGCATAAACCCTATTATTCACTGAAGAACCAAAATAAACCTTACCATTTGATATTGTTACATGAAATGCATTGTCCGAATGAGCCCTTGCAATTTCTTCTCCCGGTAAAGGCCAGGCTGGCTCTGGCTTATGAGTCGATTCAAATACCCAGCTCAACGAAAGCGGAAGATGCAGATTTACTGATGTTATTCCACTTCTGGTATTATCATGCCTGTATG
>QNDJ01000094.1 GCA_003644825.1 Candidatus Zhuqueibacterota bacterium
AGGATATATAGTTTGTTGTAGGATATTGAGTTATTTAGAGCAAAAATTAATGGTTGAACTAAATCAGAGCAATACAATGGTTGTATGATGTTTCTACCATTACCAAGAATGATGATAAAAGGAAGTTTACAGGCAAGAAGAAGAAGTTTGGAAAGATTACGCCGGTCATATTTACCATATAGTACTCCAATTCTAAAAATTGTATAAGAAAGACCAGAATTTATTATAATATTTTCAGCTTTAGCTTTTGTTTCACCATATATTCCTTTATTTTTTTTTAGACCAGCAGGGTATCCAGAAAAGAAAATTATTCTTTTCACATTATTTTCTTTAGCAGCACGAACGATATTTTCAGTTCCAACTATATTTATCTGGTTGTGCACTGTTTCATTTACGCTATCTATGGCAGCAGCCATATGAATAACAGCATCAACTTTTATAAATAATTTTTTTAATGTAGAATATTTTGTTATATCAGCTTTTTCTATTTCTATTAATGGGTGTTCTTTCAAATTTAATGGAAGTGGTGTGTTATGTATTATACAGCGACAGATAAATCCACTGTCTAATAAAGAGGGAATGATATTTTTTCCAACAAACCCGGTTCCCCCTGTAATGAGTAATCTTTTCATATTTGATAATTTTATGATAAAATGGTTTTATAATGTTTAATGAAATATTTAAAACGAAAGTAGTATGAAACCCAGGCTTTTTCTTTCAGTTCTAAAAGCTTTTTATTGGATAAATTTTTATGTTTAAAAACAGGATTAAAAAAAGTAAATTTTTCCCAGTCTTTTTCATATATGTCATTTTTTAACTTTTCAAATAGTGGGGTTCCAGGAAGAGGCGTATTAATATGAAACTGAGCTACTAATGTGTTAAGCTTTTTAGCGTAACTTATAGTTTTTTTAATGGACTCTTCTGTATCTTTTTCCAGTCCAAGAACATAAAAAGCTGCTATATTTATTCCTTTTTTATGACAGTATTCAATCATTTTATTTTGATGAGCTATGTTTATTGGGATTCGGTCTGCATTTTTTAGGATTTCGGGTTCTATTGATTCAATTCCCACATTAAATCCACGCAAACCAGCTTCATAGAAAAAATCAATTGTTTTTTCGTCTATTAAATCTAATCTTGTTTCACAAGCCCATTCAAAATCATTATTCAATTGTTCTTTTATTATTAATTCTGCTATTTTTTTTGCTCTTTTACGGTCACAGGTGAATAAAGGGTCTCTAAATATTGATGATTTAGCGTTATATTTTTTTTTAATATATTTAATTTCACTGATGACATTCTCAGGTGATCTCTTTCTGTAGGTTTTATAATAAACAGGATATGCACAGTAATCACATTTATATACACAACCTCTGCTGGTAAGGATTGGCAACATAGGTTTTTTTGTTAAAATAGGTTTGTAGCTAAATTTATTTACTTGAAATTTATCCCAGTCAGGAAATGGTAGAGAATCAAGGTCTTTTACTGGTTTTGAAACTATATATCCTTCTGGAATTTTTTTATCGGTAATAGAAAAAAATACATTCTCAGGTTCTCCAGAAACAATAAAATCGTAACAACCTTCATAATAGTCTGGTTTAACACCAGCAAATGGTCCTATTAATCCTATTTTTGTTTTTTTTCTTTCTTTTTTGATACGTTTTGCAAATTTCAATTCATTTTTACAATCTACAATTGTAGTGGGAATAATTATAAGATCGACTTCCTGCGGTTCATTACCATTAATAATTATAACTTCGTGTCCATTATTTTGAAGTATACTTGTAAGATAGCCTAAAATTAAAAAAGGGATTCTTCGCTTTCTTTTTTTAGTTATTGTTAATATCCTTGCAAAGATTGAATTACCGACCTGTGTATTTATTCCATAACCTCCCATTTGATCTTTTCCAACATCATTGCTTTTTCCAGGTAAACGTTCAACTAATCCAATTTTCATATTGCATATTTATGTTAAAATTCATTTTTGAAATATAAAAATTATTTAAATAAAGTCAACATTTAAAAATTTTTAGTTTTTAAAGTATTATATTTAAATTTACACTTGAGAAATCTTATCTATATTTGTAATTTATAGTTATGTTTATAGTTTATGTTAAAATAAAAGTCAAAGCAGGTGATGGAGGAAATGGATGTTTGAGTTTCAGAAGGGAAAAGTATGTACCTCTTGGGGGTCCAGATGGGGGTGATGGTGGTAAAGGTGGTGATATTATAATTGAAGCTGATTCAAATATCAATACATTGATTGATTTGCGATATCATAAAAGTTATAAAGCAGAACGGGGAAAACATGGTGAAGGTAATAATAAAACTGGAAGAAGCGGTAAAGATAGAGTAATAAAGGTTCCTGTGGGAACAATTATAAAAAAGAACGGTATTTTAATTGGAGATTTAACTGAAGATTGTCAGAGAGTTGTAGTTGCTATTGGTGGGAGAGGGGGAAAAGGAAATGCTCGTTTCGCTACATCAACCAATAGGGCACCAAGAAAATTTGAAAAAGGTCAGAAAGGTGAGGAAGCATTTATTGAACTTGAACTTAAAATACTTGCTGATGTTGGGCTTGTTGGGTATCCGAATGCGGGTAAATCGACTTTGCTTTCGGTAATATCTGCTGCAAAACCAAAAATAGCCGATTATCCTTTTACTACTATTGAACCAATGGTTGGAATTGTTAAATATAGGGATTATAAAAGTTTTTCTGTTGCTGATATTCCGGGTTTGATTGAAGGTGCTCATAAAGGAAAAGGACTGGGTATAAAATTCCTGAAACATATTGAAAGAACAAAAGTTCTTTTATTTTTAATTGAATCTATAAAGAAAAATCCTTATAGTGAATATTCATCTTTATTAAAGGAACTCGAGTTGTTTAATAATAAGTTAGTAAAAAAACCAAGAATATTGGTTCTAACCAAGGTTGATATTACACCTTTTAGAAAAAAGATATTTGATGTTGATATACCTGTTGTTGAGATTTCTTCTGTTACAGGGAAAGGCTTAAAAAAGTTAAAGGATACAATATGGAGTGAACTCGTTAAAACGAAAGGAAAAGAGGAGAAATAATTGATATACAGGATTGAGGATTTAATTAAATTACTTAATATTCATCAGATTGGTTCTACTCGTTTGCGTAATCTTGTAAGTTATTTTGGTTCCACTGAAGGTGTATTGAATGCTTCTTTTAAGGAATTAAAAAGTGTTCCAGGAATTGATGAGAATATTGCAAAATGTATTAAGAATCAGAAAGATGATGTATTTGTAAAAAATCAAATTAAGGCAGTAAAAGAACATAATGTCAGAATAGTTACTTTCTGGGATGAGGAATATCCTTATAATTTAAAGAAGATTAATGATCCACCAGTTCTAATATATATTAAGGGGAATTTTTTAAATAAGGATAAATATTCAATATCGATTGTTGGAACCAGGACGCCAACAGAATATGGAAAGATAATTGCAGAAAAATTTTCAAAGGAACTGGTGTCTCTTGGACTTACTGTTATAAGTGGTCTGGCAAGAGGTGTAGATTCAGCTGCTCATAGGGGTGCTATTAATGGTGGTGGAAGAACGATAGGTGTTCTGGGTAGTGCTCTTAACAGGATATATCCACCGGAAAATTTGAAACTTGCAAGAAAGGTTATGGAATCTGGTGCATTGATTTCCGAATTTCCAATGGGAACAGGCCCTGATAGAGAAAATTTCCCCAGAAGAAATAGAATTATAAGTGGTATGTCGCTGGGAACATTGGTTGTTGAAGGGAGAAAAGATAGTGGTGCTATAATAACTGCAGATTTTGCTTTTTCACAGAAAAGAAAAGTGTTTGCTGTTCCAGGAAGTATAGACAATCCAAAAAGTGAAGGACCTCACTTTTTAATTAAGAAAGGTGCAGTGCTGGTGCAAAGTGTTAATGATATACTTGAAGAACTGGAACCAGAATTGAAAGGCCTTCAGACGAAAATTGATTTACCTGAAGTTAAAATAGAGCTCTCAGAGGGCGAAGAAAAAATTTTAAATTTACTTTCGAGAGAGCCCATACATATTGATGTGATTTGTAAAAAAGGAAATTTTACTTCTTCGAGTGCTCTTTCGTTGTTGTTATCTCTTGAATTGAAAGGACTTGTAAAGCAGCTTCCTGGAAAGATGTTTATAAGGTATTAGAAAAATTTTTTTTGACGAAATTTATTTTATATAAGTTTGAACCTTTTAAGAGTTAATTCATTAATTTGAAAAATGGCAAAAAAAGCAAAGGTGGTAATATACAATTGTGAGGAATATGATTTACAGAAAGTAACAGATAAAATAGCGAGAATATTTGATGAGTTTGGAGGTATATCTAATTTTGTTAAAAATGGAGATAAAGTATTTTTAAAACCTAATTTACTTTCAGCTAAACCTCCAGAAAGAGGAATAACAACACATCCTGTAATAGTAGAGGCTGTGGTAAACCTTGTTAAAGAATGTGGTGGTAAACCTGTTATAGGGGATAGTCCAGCTGGAGCAATGGGGAATATTAAGAGGTACTGGGTTAATACCGGTTTAGAGGATCTGGCAAGAAGAACAAATACTCTTCTTGTTGATTATGAAGGTAAAAAAGTTGTAAAGAAAAGTGTTAATGAAAAGGAATATTATATATCTGGAGAGGTACTTGACTCAGATGTAATAATTAATTTATGTAAATTAAAAACTCACTTTTTAGTATTATATACAGGTGCAATTAAAAATATTTTTGGTTTAATTCCGGGTCTCAGGAAATCTCAATATCATAAAATGTTTCCAAAACCTGAAGAATTTTCAGAAATTCTTGTTGATATATATTCTTTAGTTCCTGTTGGATTTCATATAATGGATGCAATATTATGTATGGATGGAAATGGTCCTTCTTCTGGTAAATTGAAGCAGTTTGGGTATATACTTGGTAGTGATGATGGGGTTGCTCTTGATTCTTATTGTAATTATATTATGGGATTTAGAGATAATGAAGTTTTAACAACAAAGATCGCAGGAGAAAGAGGACTTGGTGTTTCAAATCTGAATAATATTGAGGTTATTGGAGATTCAGTAAAAAATAATGATTTTTGCCTTCCATCAAATAAATACATTAAGATGATTCCAAAGTTTTTAATGATGTTTATAGGTAAGTTAATCTGGGTAAAACCCATAGTAATAGATAAAAAATGTGTTAATTGTAAGAAATGTGTTAACATTTGCCCGACTGGTGCTATGAAGGAAGGTTTAAAATTTCCTTCAATAGATTATAAGCTATGTATTAACTGTAGTTGTTGTGATGAAGTCTGCCCGGAAAATGCTATAGAACAAAAGCTTTCCTGGCTGGCAAAAAAAATCAGTTAGAATTTTAAAAATGAAGAAAAAAGATAAAAGAATTTATATTACGGGTTTTATGGGGACAGGGAAAACCACACTTGGTGAAATCCTTGCAAGAAAACTTGGTTATAAATTTATTGATATTGATAATATTATAGAAAAAAAAGCAGGAAAAACTATAAAAGAAATTTTTGATGAAGAGGGAGCTTCTTACTTCAGAGAGATTGAAAAAGAAGCTTTAAAGGAGATTCTTGGATTAAAAAATATAGTTGTTTCTTTAGGTGGAGGAACGCTTATTGATGATGAAAATTTAATGTCAGTAAAAAAATCAGGGAAATTAATTCATCTTTCCGCTGAACCGTCTGAAATATGGAGAAGAGTTAAGGACTCTGAAAAGAAACTTCTATTAAAAGGCGCGATTCTTGACGAATCTGATATAGAGAAAATATATTCGAGAATTTCTGTACTTATTGATTTGAGAAAAAAAGGATATAATCAGTCTGATTTTTCTATCAAAACTGATAAGAAGTCTCCTGAAGAAATTATTATAGATATAATGAAATTTCTCAATAAGTGAAGAAATAAAAAAGACGAATTTACTGCAATTTCTGAAAATATTTTTTTAATCTTATCATAGCTTTTTCAAGGTTTTCCATAGAGTTTGCATAAGAGATTCTTATATGTTCATCATTACCAAATGCAATACCTGGAACAACAGCCACTTTTGCTTCTGTTAGTAAATATTCACATAGGTCAGTAGAGTTTTTTATTTTTTTTCCTTTGTAAATTCTGTTAAAGAAGTTTTTTATTCTTGGGAAAATATAGAATGCTCCTTCTGGTTTAAACACTTCTATTTCATCGATTTCAGAGAGATTTTCATAAACAAAGTTTCTTCTTTTTTCGAATTCTTTAACCATTTTATTTATAGAATCATCACCTGTATTAAGAGCTTCTACTGAAGCATACTGGGATATAGATGATGGGTTTGATGTTATATGACCTTGAAGATTTCCCATAGCTTTAATTATATCTTTTGGACCAGCGGCATATCCAATTCTCCATCCAGTCATAGCATAGGATTTGGAAACACCATTAATTGTAATTGTGTTTTCATAAATATCTTTGCTTAGGGATGCTATACTTATATATTGTTTTCCATCATAGACGAGCTTTTCATAAATTTCATCAGTAATAATTATTATATTATTCTCAACACAAAAATTAGCAATATCTAATAGTTCATTTTCATCGTAAAAAACACCGGAAGGGTTTGTAGGATTATTGAATAA
>QNDJ01000095.1 GCA_003644825.1 Candidatus Zhuqueibacterota bacterium
ATAATCTTTGTGAGCTTTGCGTATTCTTTGCGACCTTTGCGGTTAAAATAGAAATATTGTTTTACAATAACAGGTAAGATGTTACTTAAGAGCTCTGTATGAGCAGAATGGAAAAGTATCATTATATTTAATATCTCTTTCAATAAGACAGAATTTTCAGCATCACCTGTTTTTTAATGACTTTTCTCTGTAGCTCATTTTAATTTTTTTATCTTAATCCTTAAATATTCCACCCTTATTGTTGGGTTTGAAAGGAAGAACTAATTTTACAAATTATACTGATTTCATAATGCACCAGAATCAAATTCTTGTGCTGGAACAATCCATTGGTAAGTCATTAAAATGACCATTTTAAAGGATCGTAATTCTATTGTTAATATCCCCAAAACAGTCTCTTCAGAGACTTCCAGATTTTTTAATCCACTACCAGAATTCGATTCTGGTAGTGCTATTCTGGTAGTAAAGAAACAACGAATTACATGGATTACTCTAATTAATATCTGTGTTCTTCCTGATTGTATGGTTACGTTTTATAAGTCAGATTTGTGGAACAGGTACCTGCTCTATTCTTAATTATTGAAAAGATTGCTTCGCTCATAAAAGCTCGCAATGACAGGAGCAGTTTTAACCAAGAGCTTCGTAGACGTGATATGTTTGTAGAATAATAGACAAAAAATATAGAGCTCCAATAATAGCAATATGTATCAGGTCAGGCAGGGATACCTGACCTACAATCTTTTACATGTTTTATCAATAGATTGATTACTAGTTCTATTTATCTTATGATACTTCCTGTTATTGAAGAGATTGCTTCTCCCCGTACGGGGCTCGCAATGACAATTTAAGATTTAACCAAGAACTACATTGAAGCGATATGTAGTTTTAAAAGCTAAGGCAAGAATGACAGAGTTACGAATGTATTTCATTAGTTTTAATTAATAACTTGTAACTCCTAACATCCAATTAAATCAAAAGTTTATTATGTTGCTCCTAATGGAACTCAATTGTTGTTTATATTTTTTATGCAGCAAACATTATATCTATTACAGGTATTCATAGAAATAATATACTTCACGAATTACATAGATTATTCAAATGACCACATTAAAGAAAATCCTTCTGGAAAAATACATCCGTAACAAATAAGAGAAACTGTAAAGTCCAAAAAGAGGGCATAATGTTATCAACAGTAAAACAATCCTTAACACCCTGCCTGTCTATTGGCTAAATTTCATAATAGGGTAGCTCACATTTAGTTTTATTCCAACATAATATGTTCATACTTTAAATAAAAATAACTTGCTTATTTTTGTTTATCTTATTAAAATTGAAACAAATCTGGAGGAAAAATGAAAATAGACAACATATTTAAAGCACTTACCGAATACAAGAATTTCAGAGCAAAGCGGATATCCAGCTGGGATAGAACCGGTGGAAACGATGATTACATTAAAATTAGACCCTATGAAACAGTAAATCTCGCAAAGATTGAAGGACCCGGATGTATCAGTCATATATGGTTCACGATAAAAAGTTCAGACAGATATTATCTAAGAAAGTTGATATTACGAATGTTCTGGGATGGAGAAAAATACCCCAGTGTTGAAACACCAGTAGGAGACTTCTTCGGGGTAGGCCATGCCAAAACCAGTGCATTTTGTTCCTTCCCTTTAAATATGACATCTGGAACAGGTGAAGACGGCGGATTAACTGCTATGAACTGTTACTTCAATATGCCTTACTCTGACTCCGCCATTATAGAGGTTATAAATGATTCTGATACTCCTGTAGATTCATTTTACTATTACATAGATTACGAGATTCATAATGAAATTGGGAATAAACCTCGATTCCATGCACTCTGGAGACGAGAAAACCCCTGCAAAGGATGGACAGGAAAAAGCTCTGAGCAGACAAACTTAACAGGAAAAAATAATTATGTTATTCTTGAAGCTACCGGTAAAGGGCACTATGTGGGATGTGTTTTAAATATCCACAACCGCTCTACTGGATGGTGGGGAGAAGGAGATGATATGATTTTTGTTGATGGGGAAAAATGGCCTCCCTCTCTTCATGGAACCGGAACAGAAGATTACTTCTGTAATGCCTGGGGAATGCAGGATGAAAGGTATCTCTTCAGCGGTGCTTCTCTTTTCAATAAAAAACACCGTAACTGGGAAGGAAAATGGTCGATTTACAGGTTTCACATCCTTGACCCGATACCATTTGAAAAATCAATAAAAGTTACCATTGAACACGGACACGCAAATAACAGAAACGATGACTATTCCTCTGTTGCATACTGGTATCAATCAGAACCTCATAAAAAGTTCCCGGAATTACTACCGGTAGAATTAAGGTTACCAGAACCCGATTGAATCAATGAAAAAATAAAAAAAGTAAATGAATTTATGAACTTATAATAATTAATATGTAGTGTATAAAAAACAAATTTAATGGTGAACAGTATGAAACCTTATCTCAAAGTTTATCCTGTAGGTAAAATCAAAAGGACTGATGAAAACACTGTGATTGAAATCTTTGACGAGTATAAAGATGCTCTTCTTGGGCTGGATGAATTTTCCCATATAATTGTTATATACTGGTTTCACAAAAATGATGTTCCTGAAAAAAGAAATCAACTTCAGGTCATTCCAAGGCACAATCCTGATAACCCTTTAACAGGTGTATTTGCCTGCCGTTCACCAGTCAGACCAAATCTTATTGGAATGTCAGTATGTAAAATTATTTCAATTAAAGAAAATATTATCAATATAGATAGTATCGATGCATTTGATGATTCAATGGTTTTAGATTTAAAACCTTTTTTTCCTAATGATAAGATAAAAAATGTAAAAGTTCCTGAATGGGCAAAATAAATTCCTCATCTTTAAATAAATAGGATGATGGTGAAAAATTAATGGAGAAAAGATGATGAAAAGCTTGTTCGAAATCTCAAAAAACGAATTAGAAAAACATCTAAGTAAAAATAAAAAGATTGATATAGCCATTATACATCTAACTTTTGAAGGAATTCAAACCTATGGTGGTGGTGTTTGTTCTGTAATAAGAGGGCATATTGAAGCTTTGAAGGTATTGAAAAATAAACTTAAAGTATATGGAATTGAAATAACCCCATATTTTTGTGAAATTGCCTATGCCGGAGACCATGAAAGAAGAGACATAGCTTATGAAAAATATGCAAAAAGTATAATAGAAGAGATGGGGGGTGAAATAATTTATCTTACGAATTTTTCCAGAGGATACCTGCCTAAAGCTTCCTGGGGTGTGGGTGACCTCGGCGGAATAGAAAACTGGAAAACAGCAGGAGCTTCAGGGGCATCTGCTGCCCTTAATATCACAAAAAAACACCAGGCGGGTGTAATTTATTGTCATGATTCATTATATTCTTTTGCACCCATCTATATTGCACTTCAATCCGATGCTTATGATGCTGATGCTCTTTCGATATTAGTTCTTCATTCAACAGCGTTAACTCACGAACTTCCCCTGCCCAATCCAGAACGTCTTATGGCAGAATCTGCAGCTATTCACTGGGCAAAAATATCCCCTAAAGTAAAATTAGGTTATATCAGTAAATTTATAAGAAATCATATAATTAAAGATTATGGCGCTTCAATCAAAAATATGGTTCCAGTCGGCAATGGGATTAATCCTCAAAATGAAATCTTCAGACAGAGGTCACCTGAAGAAATCAAAATAAAACTTAAAGAGTATAATATTCCAGTTGATAGAGAACTATTTGTTACCTGGGGTAGAGCCGTCGAATATAAAAGATATGACGTAAATCTTAAAGCTGCTGCAAGATTGAAAAATGAAATCCATCCGGTAGTTGTAATTACACCAAAATACCCTGAGCTTGAGACTCTTGCAAAAAAGCTTGGCATTAATGTTAGCTTTGTGTATAAATTTGACCCCGAACTTATTGCGTCTCTCTGCCAATGGGAAAAGAGTGTTGCGGTTGGTATTCTTTCAAAATTTGAACCCTGTGGCTTAATTCCAATGGAAATGAGAATGTATTCCAGAAATACAGGAGCTCTACTTATTGTATCCGATACAGGGGGGCTCTTCGAACAGGTCAATGATGGTGTTGATGGTTTTGTTTCAAAACAGGACGATGATAAAGATGTTGCAAAGGTAATCAAAAGAATATTAAACCTTCCTGATGAAGAAAAAACTAAAATAAGAAAAAATGGATTCATTAAAGTATTAAAATATTATACCTGGACAAGTCAGATTCTCATCACTTTATCCTCTGTATTTTCTTCCTTGAGAAATATTTTTAATAGAGTAAAAAAGGAAATAATTAATGATTTGCGTGATAGTTTTCTATTATAATTGGAACTTTTTAATTTAATTGTGTAGTATATTTTATTCTGATAAAAAGGATAATATTATAATATCAAAAGTTGCCTTGACATTTTTATGTAAGATAAGTAAATTTGTGATGATGAAATTGTATACTGGAATTATTTTTGTTTTTTTATTTTTTTCCTGTGCTGTTCAGGCTCCCCCTTCAGGTGGACCCGTTGATAAAACACCACCTGCTATTATTTCTTTTTTTCCTCCTCCGGATACAATAAATGTAGATGTTAATACAGATATATTTATTGAATTCTCGGAACAAATAGACAAAAGTTCACTGGAAAATTCTCTTTTTGTTTCACCCGTTTTTGGAGAAAAATTCAAAATAAAATGGAGAAAAAGAAAAGCATTCCTGATTCCGCCGGAAAAACTTAAAAAAGATGTTACTTACGTTTTTAATATCGGTACAGATGTAAAGGATTTGAGAAACAATCACCTTAAAAATTCTTTATCCTGGGCTTTTTCAACAGGGAATAAAATTAATAAAGGAAAAATCTCAGGGTCAATAATTGGTGATAGAAAATTATCCGGTTGTTTTATCTGGTGCTTTAAAAAAGAGAAAAATAAAAATCTAAACCCCGCTTTGTCTTTTCCAGATTATATTACTCAAACAGGTGATGATGGAAAATTCAGCCTTAACTGTATTGCAAAAGGAACTTACAGGGTCTTTGCTTTCAGAGATGTCAATGATGATAAAAAATTCACGCCAGAAACTGACCCCATTGGTATTCCTCCAGAAGATATTTACATTAATGATTCGGAGTTTCAAAATCTTAATTTGTGGATTGCAAAAGTGGATACAATACCACCCGATGTAGAATACATTTCTGTTCTGGATAGAAATAAAATTGAAATCTCTTTTTCTGAAGCTATTGAAATTATGGCAGATTCAATATTTAAAATTTTTACAGAGAACAATAGAGAGTTAAAAATATCTAATTTTTACTCAGGGAAAAACAAAAATTCGATCGTTTTAGAAACTGATATACAAAAAGAAAACGAGATTTATCACTTAAAAATAAGTGGACTTTCTGATTTACGGGGAAATTTTCTTTTTGATCCGGGTGATTCACTGACATTCCTTGGTACGGCTACTCCTGATACTGTGAGCCCAGAAATTTTATCCTTTTCACCGCAAGATTCTTCAAGTGATATTTCCTGTAATACACCAATAAGTATAGTGTTTTCTGAACCAGTAGATACTACGGATATTAATAATAAAATATCTTTATACAGTTTATCAGATTCAGTAAATGTAGATGGAAAATTGATCTGGTTATCTCCTGTGGAAATGAATTTTGTCCCTTCAGGTGATTTGAAAAGCCAGAAAGAATATATATTTTCAGTTGAACTTGAGAATATAACAGATAAACATTCCAATAAGTTTCAGGACTCCCTGTTTCAAGTGTATTTTATAACTGAAAACAGAGATTTAAAAGGAAGCATAATTGGAACAATTGTTGATTCAAATAGATTTAATAATTTTAGCTATCATTTAATAATAACAAATTCTACCGGTGGAAAGGTTTTTTCCGAGTTAAAGATAAATAAACCAGGGAAGTTTAATATACCTTATTTCAATACAGGTCAGTATAAAATTCTTGTATACAAAGACCTGGATAATAATGGTCGTTATAGTTTTGGAAAGTTATCTCCTTTTACCTATTCCGAGCCATTCATTAAAATAGACCAACCTGTAGAAATTCGAGCTGGATGGGATACAGAAATAGGTGAATTAATTTTCAAATATTGAACCGTTATCAAAAATAAGGATTTTTAAAATGAAAAGGAGAAAAATAAATTTTACTAAAATTTCCGCTAACGGAAACGATTTTATTGTATTTGATAATAGAAAAAATATTTTGGACCTCAATGAAAGAGAATTTTTCAGAGATATTTGTAGAAGAAGATTCTCTATAGGTGCGGATGGTGTTATTCTTATTGAAGAAAAAAATCACAGGATTTATGTTAAATTTATAAATTCTGACGGCGGCGTAGCAGGTATGTGCGGGAACGGAGGACGCGCTGCTGCCTACTATATAGCAAAGATGGGAATAATAAAAGAAAATACATTTGAAATACTTGCTGATGATGGTATTCACAGGGTTTATATTTATGATGATACTGTTAAATTCCAGATAAATCAAACTTCAGGGGAAATAAAAAAGGTTAAAATTAGTCTAAAGAATGAAGATTTTACAGGTTTTTTAATAAATACCGGTGTTTTTCAT
>QNDJ01000096.1 GCA_003644825.1 Candidatus Zhuqueibacterota bacterium
CTCTATAACCCTTCATTTAACATCAAAAAGGAGGAAAAAGTATGAATATAATTTTTAATGCGGGCAGATTTAAGCCCAAAAAGCTTATATATCTGTCCTTATTTGTTTTAATACCTTCCTTAACAGTTTATTCTCAGCAATTTGGAGGTGTTTATGCAATTAAGGGTGGTATAATTGTTAAGGGAACAGGAGAAAAAATTGAAAACGGGATTGTTTTAATCAGGGATGGACTGATAGAGGCAGTTGGCAAATATATTCAGATTCCTGAGGATGCAGAAATTATCAATGCAGAGTCGTTGTATGTTTATCCGGGGTTAATAGATGCTCATACGAACATTGCGATTCCCAGAAAAAAACCTGAAGTAAGACGAACTCAGGCAGGAAGAACTACTCCACGAGAACCTGAACCTGCGTTTACTCCAGAAAAAAAGGCTGTAGACCTCATTAAAGCTGATAATAAATCCCTGAAAAAGATAGTAGAAAGTGGTGTTACGACTGCATTAACGGTTAATCCGACTGGAGTATTTCCAGGAACAAGTGCTTTGATTAACCTTCGGGGTGAAACACCTGGAGAAATGATTGTAAAGCCTCTGGTGGCACAGCATATCACTTATGCAATTCGGAGAGGAGCATATCCTTCTACTTTGATGGGTGTTGTTGCTTTTCAGCGTCAGACGTTTCTTGATTTGAAGCATTACATTGAATTGAAGAATATATCTAAGATTACAACACGAGGATGGAAAAGACCAGATTATGACGGAAAGCTGGAGGCTCTTATACCTGTTTTTGAAAATAATTTTCCAGTTATTATCAATGCAATGAAAGAAAATGATATTATCAGGGCTGTTAAACTTGCAAGAGAATTTAATTTAAATTATATAATAAGTGGTGCAGTTGAGGGATATAGAACTGTAGAATTATTAAAAAGGGAAGGTAAACCGGTATTGCTCAGCCTGGATTTTCCTGAACCTATGCAGGTAACGGGTTATTCGTTTGCCCTTAAAGTAAAACCACCTGAGGTTGAGAAAAAACCTTCTAAAGAAGAAGAGAAAAAGAAAGAAAAAGAAGATAAAGAATTCTGGGACCTTATTTATGGAAATGCTGCAACATTATATCAAGCAGGAATAAAATTTGCATTTTGTTCTGCTCCAAAAAGTAAACCTGAAAAATTACTTGAAAATGTAAGAAAAACAGTTGAACATGGACTTCCGAAGGATGAAGCTTTGAAAGCCCTGACGGTTAATCCTGCTAAAATCTTTGGAGTTGAAGAAGAACTCGGTACTATTGAAGAGGGTAAAATTGCCAATATTATTGTTTGTGATAAGGAAATTTTCGATAAAAAATGTAAGATGAGATATGTTTTTGTTGATGGAAAAAAGATTGAAATTGTGAAAAAACCTGAGAAGAAAAAGAAAGAAGAAACAGCAAAAGTGGATGTTTCTGGAGAATGGGATGTAGAAATTGAAACTCCAGATGGTATAATGTCTGCGACCTTAATTATTAATCAATCGGGAAATGAATTCAGTGGAACATTCAGTTCGGAAATGGGGGATATCGAATTACAAAATGGAAAAATAAGCGGTAATGAAATTGAGTTTGTTGTAACTGCTGGTGGTATAGAGGCTACTTTTTCTGGAACTGTTAAAGGTAATGAAATTAATGGAACAGTTGATGCAGGTCCAATGGGGACAGTTACTTGGAAAGCAACCAAAAAACCAGGCTCAAAATAAATTTTTACGGGAGGATAATTTATGATGAAGAAAATGATATATTTATTGTTCCTTGCTTTGATTATCACCGGCATTGCTATTAATTGTGTATATGCTGGTGGGGATGTTTTTATAAAAAATGGAACAATATTAACAATAACAAAGGGGGTAATTAAAAACGGATGTATTTTAATACGTAATGGTAAAATAGTTGCTGTAGGAAAAGACCTCACGGCTCCTGAAGGTGTTCCTGTAATAGATGCTACGGGGTGTTATGTTATGCCGGGTATTATTGATTCTCATTCCCATATGGGGATTGATAGGGGAATTAATGAAGCAACTTCGCAGGTAACTCCACAGGTGAATATTGAAGACGTAATAAGACATGATGATTTAAGTTTTTATAGAGCTTTAGCTGGAGGGTGTACAGCTATTCAGAACCTCCACGGTAGTGCTAATGTGATTGGTGGAGAGAATGGAGTTCTTAAACTAAAGTTTGGGAAACCTGCTGAAGAACTTTTAATCCACGATGCGATGCAGGGTGTAAAGTTTGCCCTCGGTGAAAACCCAAAAAGAAGAGGAGCAGAGTCTAACAAATTTCCTGCATCGAGAACAGGTATCTCTCATATTCTTAGAGAAGCTTTTACACAGGCAAAAGAGTATATGAAGAAATGGGATGAATATGAAAAAGCAAAAAGAGGAGAAATTAAACCGCCAAATAAATGGGTTGCAAAGGTCTGGCCTATTCCACCTAAAAAAGATTTAAAAATGGAAGTTCTTGCCGATTTGTTAAAAGGAAAAAAGGGTATTGTTTGTCATTGTTATGAGGCACAGGAAATCGAAGATTTGTTTAAGGTATGTGATGAGTTTGGTGTAAAAGTATATTCTCTCGAACACTGTCTTGAAGGATATAAAGTTGCTGATATAATTGCAAAACACGGAACCGTTGCTTCTATATTTATGGATTTCTGGGCATATAAAGTTGAAGCTTTTGATGCTATACCTTATAATGCAGTGTTGTTAACAAGGAGGGGAGTTACTGTTACTGTTAATTCAGATAGTAATGAGAGGGTAAGAAGGTTATTTCAGGAAGCTGCAAAAGCTCTGAAATATGGAAATATGACTGAAAATGAAGCATTGAGAATGATAACAATAAATCCTGCTAAGGACCTTCATATAGATGATAGATGCGGTAGTATCGAGGTTGGAAAAGATGGTGATATTGCTATATTTGATGGTCATCCTTTATCTGTATATTCTAAAGTGGTCAAGACATTGATTGAAGGGGATGTTTATTTTGATTATGATAAAGCAATGACCGCTGAAAAGGTTCTGGCAAAATATAAGAAATCAACCCGGTAAAATTATCAGGGAGGTGTTCTGATGAAAAAAATATCTATTTTTATAATAATTTTCATACTTATGTATGGTTTTATTTATGCTGGAGACCACCAGGGGAAATATGTTATTAAGAATGCAACAATTGTAACTGTTACAGGGCCAATTATAGAAAAAGGAGCTGTTATTATAGATGGAAATAAAATTACGTATGTAGGTAGGTTTCCAAGTATTCCGGAAGGAGCTGAAGTAATAGATGCAGAAGGTTTGTATGTATACCCAGGTATGATTAACTCATATACAACTCTTGGTTTGACAGAAATAGGCTCAGTAAGAGAAACAAATGATGCACGAGAAGTAGGTGATTTTAATACATTTATAAAGGCTTCCAGTGCTATTAATCCAAGTTCTGTTCATATTCCAATAACAAGAGTAAATGGAATAACAACAGCATTAACAGTACCTCAGGGTAGTTTAATTTGTGGATATGGAGCATTAATCAACCTTTATGGCTGGACTATTGAAGAAATGATTTTAGAGGATAAAGCTGTAATGGTAGTGAATTTTCCAAGAAGTACGCCTTTTGCTTATTTTAGAGAACCCACTAAAGAGGAAAAGAAAAAAGCAGCCGAAAAAGCAAAAAAACAGATTGAAAAAATGGAAAATCTTTTTGAAAAAGCAAGATTATATTATAAAGCTAAAAAAAGTTATGAAGCTGGTGAACTGAAAACTCCTCCACCTGTTGATATGACTCTTGATGCTTTAATTCCTGTTATTAAAGGCGAGGTTCCGCTTCTTATAGGTGTTTCAAATGAGAAAGATATTAAAGAAGCTGTAAAGGTTGTGAATAATGTTAAGGTTAAAGCAATCTTTACCGGCGTCAACGATGGATGGAAAGTTGCAGATTTACTTGCTAAAAACAAAATTCCATGTTTGGTTGGGTCGGTATTGTCTGTTCCCGGTAATAAAGACCCCTTTGATGCAGGTTATGCAAATGCTGGTATTCTTAATAAGGCAGGTGTTAAAATTGCATTTGTTACCGGTGGTGCATCAGATGCAAGAAATCTACCTTATCATGCTGGGATGTCCGCTGCTTATGGATTACCCAGGGATGAAGCGCTGAAAGCAGTTACCATATATCCTGCTCAAATTTTCGGCGTTGATGATAAGATTGGCAGTATAGAAGTGGGTAAAATTGCCAATATTGTGGTAACAGATGATGATATCCTTGAAATGAGAACCCATATCAAATATCTTTTCATTAATGGGAAAAATGTTCCTTTGAAATCCAAACATACAGAACTGTATGAAAAATATAAGAAAAAATACGGTATTAAATAGATAAGTGAATTTTTACAAATGTTCAGGGTTCAGGTTTCTATGGTAGATGAAAATACCGTTTAGAAACCTGTCCCTGAAGTGATAATGAAAATCGAAAAGATATTTTTGTAACAAAATATTTGCTGCC
This sequence comes from Candidatus Zhuqueibacterota bacterium, assembly GCA_003644825.1. GTDB lineage: Bacteria > SM23-31 > SM23-31 > B21-G16 > B21-G16 > B21-G16. Next base: position 4,516 of record QNDJ01000096.1, read on the forward strand.
AGTGTTCATATCCTTAGTTTTACTATATTTCTTTCCTGTATTGTAGATAATTATTTAATTAGAGCTATACCAGAAGGAATGCTTATAAAAAAAGAAAGTCCTTAAAGGGTGCTTATATTGTTTTTAGGTTAAACATTTTTTAAATTTAAATAAGAAATATTATTATCTTAATTTATATATGTAATTAATGAACAACTAAAGTATTAATCTCTTTTACAATATATATGTTTGTTTAAATTTGGAATCTAAATTTACAAAGTAGTGTTAAAGTGGTTAAAATTAAACTATTAATTTTACTTTTTATAATATTTTTAGTTAAAACATCTTTTTCTCAGGAACAGTGGGTAAGTTATACAAATGCAAATAGAAGAATAAATGCTTTAGAATTTGAGGGTGATATTCTCTGGGCAGGAACAGCAGGGGGTATTGTAGAATGGGATGTGAAAGATGGAACATATATTAAATATACAGTTAATGATGGTCTGGCAGGCAATTATATACGAGCAATAGCTGTAGATTCTAGTGGAAACAAATGGATCGCAACAGCTAAAGGAGTCTGTAAATTTGATGGTAAATACTGGATTACATATACAAAAGATAATGGACTGGCAAGCAATAATGTGCGTGCAATAACTATAGATTTTGATGGAAATATATGGTTTGCAACAGGTGAAGGAGTAAATAAATTTGATGGAAATAACTGGACTACTTATACAGAAGATGATGGTTTATTATTTCGAGATGTGCGCTCAATTGCTGTTGATCTGGAAGGAAATATATGGTGTGGCTCGTTGAAAGGGGTCAATAAATTTGATGGATTCAACTGGGTTTCATATTCTAAAAGGTGGCTTACATTTATAAATTCAATTTCAATGGACCACAGTGGTAATATATGGTTTGGAGGTGTTCTTGGAGTGAGTAAATTTGATGGAAATAGCTGGACTACTTATACTGAAGATGATGGTTTAGCAGGTAATTGGGTAACTTCCATAGCTGTAGATTTAGAAGGTAATTTATGGTTTGGAACATTATTTGGAGTAAGTAAATTTGATGGAATTAATTGGACTACATATACAACTGAAGATGGACTGATTAGTAATTATGTATATTCAATAACTGTGGGTCGAGCTAAAAATATATGGTTTGGAACCTGGGATGGAATTAGTAAGTTTGATGGAAAAAACTGGATAACATATAAAACCAATGATGTTTTAATTGGTAATAAGGTATATTCAGTAGCTACAGATTCAAAAGGAAATGTATGGTTCGGGACTTCAAGTGGAGTAAACAAATTTGATGGGAAGAAATGGAATGTATACACAACGAGTAAAGGATTGGTAGATAATTTTGTATATTCAATAGCTTTGGATTATAGAGATAATATTTGGTTTGGAACATCAGGAGGAGTTAGTAAATTTGATGGTACTCATTGGATTTCTTATACAAAGGGTGATGGTTTAGTAGATAACATTGTGTATTCAATAACAATGGATTTAAATGGAAATATATGGTTTGGAACAAAACACGGAGTTAGTAGATTAAGTGGAATAAGCTGGACTACATATACAACTGATAATGGGTTGATTAATAACAGTGTTAATTCAATAACTTCAGATTTAGAGGGTAATATATGGTTTGCAACAGAAGGAGGTGTTAGCTGCCTTAAAAGATTTGACTATCATAAAGTAAATGAAAAAAGAAGCTTTATTTTATCCCATAATTATCCCAATCCATTTAACAGTGAAACTATTATAAGATATAATGTATTAGTTTCTTCTGTTATTAATTTAAAAATATACAATGTTGCTGGACAGGAGGTAAGAAATCTCTTTAACAGAATGATGATACCAGGAAACTACATAGTAAAATGGGATGGAACAAATAATCAGGGCATAAAAGTTCCTTCTGGTATATATTTTTACACGATGAAAACCAGAAATAACTATATTAAAACGAGAAAGATGACTTTAATTAAATAAAAAGATTATTTTTAAAATGATAGTTAAGATATTTACTACATAATTTTAATGTATTCTGC
>QNDJ01000097.1 GCA_003644825.1 Candidatus Zhuqueibacterota bacterium
AAAAACAGGTGAATAAAATGAAAGAATACAATACCCTGATTCTAACAAACATAAAACAATTATTAACAATAGAAAAAGATTTTAATCATTCCTATGACGAGCCAGAAGAGTTAGGGTCAATTGAGGATGGTGCAATAGTAATTAAAAATGATAAAATAGAATGGATTGGTCAAAGTAAAAATCTGCCTTCGAGCTTCAAAAATAATAGAAAAACAAAAACCATTACTCTCGAAAATAAAGTGGTTACCCCGGGACTAATAGATTCTCATACTCATTTGATTTTTGCTGGTTCAAGAGAAAAAGAATTTGAAATGAGAATTAAAGGTTCCTCTTATGAAGATATCCTTAAAAAAGGTGGTGGTATACATTCAACTGTTAGAGCCACTCGCAATGCATCTGAAGAAGAACTATTTAATTCCGCTTACAGGAGGCTGAATACATTTAAAAAATTTGGAATTACAACTGTTGAGGTAAAAAGCGGATATGGTCTGAATTTAGAAACTGAACTAAAAATGCTTAAAGTTGCTAAAAAATTAAATGAATACCACCCTGTTGATGTAGTACCGACTTTTTTGGGTGCTCATATAATTCCAGAAGAATACAAACAAAAAAGAGAAAAATATATCAATATAATTATAAATGAGATGATTCCTGAGATTAGCAGTAAAAATCTTGCAAAATTTTGTGATGTTTTCGTTGAAAAAGAAGCTTATTCACCTGAAGAAGCCGAAAAAATCCTTACTGCTGGATTAGAGGCAGGATTAAAACCTAAACTACACACTGATCAGTTCAGTTCTATTGGAGGAATTAAACTTGCCACTGAACTTAATGCATCCTCAGTAGACCACTGCGACGCTATAACAGAAAAAGACCTCAATTTACTAAAAAATAGTAATATACCGGCTGTTTTATTACCTGGGGCTGTATTTTTTATTTCAAAAGAACGATATGCTCCAGCAAAAAAAATGATCGAATTGAAAATCCCGACTGTAATAAGTACCGATTTCAATCCTGGCTCCTGTATGACTCAAAATCTACCTCTTATTATGAGTATTGCATGCCTGAAAATGAAAATCTTACCATCCGATACAATTATTTCGGTAACAATAAATGCCGCAAAAAGTCTGAACTTAGAAAAAAAAGTCGGAAGCATTAAACCAGGAAAAATAGCTGACCTGGCTATTTTCGATATTCCAGATTACAGACATATTGTTTATCACTTTGGTGTTAACAACTGCTGGATGGTTATAAAAAATGGTGAAATTATATTTGAAAAAGCTAGATGTGATTAAACATCAATAAAAACTCAGCCGTAAATTAATTTCAATTCACCAATTCTTTCTGATATATCAACATTATTTATACAATTTGCTAAACAATTATTACAGGATAAACATATATCCAGCCCTCTACCTACCGGAACTTCATCAAGTGTATTCTTTGACAAAAATAAATTTCCATAATTCACAGCATACATATGAGCCCTAATTAGAGTAGGTATATCAACACCATAAGGGCAGGAAGAAATACAGTAAGAACATTGTTTACAAACCGATGCCATAGAAAGTTTAATATTTCTATCTTTTAAAAACTTTTTTTCTTCTGGTTTATATTCGAGATTATAAGCCACAGAAAAATCTTCATCCATCTGTTGAAAGGATGTATATCCAGGGATTACTGAAGTAATAAATTTGTGTCTTAAAACCCATTTTAATAAAGCAGTGTGAATAATATTACCTTCATAATATTTGTACTTTGATTCAGGCTCAAATAATTTTTTGTACCAGGATTGATTGCACTGGGTTTTCATAGCAATAATACCAATACCTTTTGTAACAGCATTTTTCATAGCGGTAATGTATTTTCTATCATTACTAAATGAATAGTTAAAAGATGTAAGTACAACATCATAAAATCCACTACTGGTTGCATTAGTAATACATTCTATCATATTACTATGAGTGCTTAACCCAATAAATCGGGCTTTTCCACTCTTTTTCAAATAACTTAACGCTTCTAAGATTCCTGGATTGTTTAACCAGCTAACAGTACTTACACTATGTGAGTAAAGAATATCAACATAATCTGTTTTAAGTCTTTTCAGGCTTTCTTCTATAATTTTCAGATAAGTTTTTTTTGCTTCTTTAAAACTTATATTCCTTTGCTGTTCTGGGATATATATTTTTGTACCAATAAAAACCTTATTTCGAATATTCAATTTTTTAATTGTGTTACCAAGAACTTCTTCATTTCTTCCCTGCATATACCAGGCTGCTGTATCAAAATAGCGAACTCCAATTTCATAAGAACTTTTAATTAGTCCTGGATCTATTGTATTCATTACCCCCATATTTACAATCGGAATTTTTATTCCTGTTTTTCCAAGAACTCTAAAGATAATTTTATTCCTGTATCCTTTATACACATTTCTATTATTAAAACCACTACCGATTTTTCCTACCTTATCTAATAATAAAATTGAAGCTATCCCACGATATGATTTTGCCAGAAACTTACGTCTATTAAAATAATTACTTTTCTTCATTCTACACCTTTACTTTTCATTAAATCTATTTAAAAAAGGAAATATTCTAAAAATAAAAATTTTCAGTTATAGTTTTTTCTGGTTGAACGGTTCCATGTCTATAATTTGACCAGGATTGAGTTATTGGATTTTTAGCACGTATTCTATATTGTGAACCAAAACCTGTCCTCTGTGGTACAGTGATTGTAAAGTTATATTTTCCATTTTCATCTGTATATTTCAATACCGTATTCCAATCTGGAATATAAATGCTCTCTTTTGTTCCAAATTCCAGCATAACATTACCTACTGGAACATTATTAACATATACTGTACCATTAACTGTAAAGTTATACTTTTCAGTTACTTCATCCACCTTTTTATTACATAATGGAAAAGTAAATATTAGTGATAATAAAAAAATAAAAGCTCTAAATTTCATTAAACTAAAACCCCTGAATTTTTTTATAAAACTAATGAAAAAAACAAAAAAAATCGTTCAGGTAAATAAGGTAAAACCATTTTTTAAATTGATTACAAATTTGAAGTATAAAATTTAACTACTCTTTTGAAGTCGAATAAACTCGGTAGGTGTCATACCAGTATATTTTTTAAAGGCAGTATTAAAAGTAGACTTCGAATTAAATCCAACATCATAAAGAACCTCTAAAATAGTTTTTTTAACACCAGAATCATTAGTTAAAATTTTCTTACTTTCCTCAATTCTGTAACCGTTAACAAAATCATAAAAATTCTTATTTAAACATCTGCTTAAAACCTGTGATATATAATAAGATGGAATAGATGCTTTTTTTGCAAGGTCCTGTAATGTTAATAATGGATTCAAATAAAGTTTTTCAGATTCCATACATCGAACTATCTTTTTCAGATATCTTCTGAGTTGTTCTGGTGGCAATGCAGATTTTTCATATTTCTGTTTGGAAGGTTTTTCTTCAATTCCAGAAAATAAATCAGGAAGTTTTAATCCGTAATAAACAATAACATTTGAAAAAACAAAAATACTTATTACAGAGATTAATCGAAAAATAATTATTTGATATCCCTTCATAGATAAAATAAAACTGAATAAACCAACTACACATATAATAATAAACCCAAAAATAACAAATTTTAACCAAGTCAATTTCATTTTACCTCTAAGTGAAAATTTTCTATTAAGTTCAGAATTATAAATTTTCAGGTGATATAAAGAGGCAATACTATATCCTATTAACAGGAAAAACATAGAAAGATAGATAAAACCAATTTCATAGTAAGTAAAAACCTGTTCATTACTAATTAATTCTCTTTTAATTTCCGCAGTAAGTAAATGAAATTTCAATGACATAAACAACAAGTGTAGCACAAATGGAACAATATGAACAAAATTCACTTTCCTCAACTTAAAATTCTGATAAACAATAGACTTGACATAAAAATAAATAGACGGACCTATTAAAAATTCAAACGATTTACCAATATAAAATAGATGAGGGCATAAAAAAACGAAAGTTGATTTTAAATGAATAAATTAACTATCTAAATAACATAAGGCTTTTGAAAATAAAAAAATAGAAAATATTCTGTTGCTTAAAGGTTTGCCTTTTTTATTATTGATTAAAAAGAAAGAAAAAAACAAAAACTGGAATATTGCAATAATACAAAGGATGGTATAAATATCAAATAACATGATATTTATTTATATTAACAGGGATATAATACATTAAAAAACTTATAGTTTCAATTCAACCTGAGATTTCTGTTCTACAGGTTTTTCAAGCTCCTCAAGTTCTTTGATAAACTCCTCTTTTGCTTCAAATTTTCTATAAACAGATGCAAATCTTACATAAGCAATCTCATCAATCTGTTTAAGTTCTTTCATAACCATTTCACCGATTACCTTTGATTTTATTTCCTTTGGATAATTAGCCTGGATTTTGTCTTCTATTTTTTTTACAATATTTTCGATTTTTTCTTTTGAGATAGGTCTTTTTGCACATGCTATTTCTATACCTCTGGCGAGCTTTTCCCTGCTGAAATCTTCCCTTCTACCATCATTTTTTACAACAACATTACTCAATTTAACAATATATTCGTATGTTGTGAATCTTTCACCACATTTAAGACATTCTCTTCTACGCCTGATAAATTCATTATCTTTAACACTTCTGGAATCAATGACTCTGTCTTCAATATTTCCACAGTAGGGGCATTTCATTTTTAATTATATGTTTGTAAGGTTATGGATTTTGTTTATTCTTCTTAAATGTCTTCCACCTTCAAATTCAGTATTTAACCATATATCAACAATTCTTTTTGCAGTATTTTCATCCATAAATTTACCGGGAAGACAGAGGATATTAGAATCATTATGTTTTCTTGTCAATTCAGCCTGTTCAGTTAGAGTTACCAGAGCCGCTCTTATACCCTTTACTTTATTTGCAACAATGGACATTCCAATCCCAGTAGCACAAACTAAAATTCCTCTATCAACACTTTTACTGGAAACCATTTGAGCCGCTTTATATCCATAATCCGGATAATCAACAGATTCCTTTGAATTACACCCGGCATCAACAACTTCAAAGTTTCTCTCAGTGAGATAAGATTTTATCTTTTCTTTCAGCTCAAAACCAGCATGGTCACTTGTAAGAATTATCTTCATAAACCAGAACCATTACTTATAAATCCATTCATATTCCTTGCTTTTTGCTTTTGTTTGATTCGGATGCATAAACCTATCTTCATTTGTAGGGATAAAATTAGCAAGACCTGCTATTTTATTTTTTGCTCTTCTTTCAGTTTCATAATCTTTAGAAGCTATCTGGTATTCATCATAAGCCAATTTATAAATCAGCTTATCATCAAAAGTAAGTTTCTGGTAACCACCTTTCTTTTTAACAACATCTTCAGCACAGGATTCATAAACATAACCCAGGGTAAAATGAGCATAACCATAATTTTTATCAATTCTCAATGCTCTACGAACATAATTTCTCGCAGTTGAATATTGTTTTAAAAAGATATAGGCTTCTGCAATTTTAACAAGAAACCTTTTTTCATTATCTTTATTTTTATTAGGATTAATTTTCAGCATCTTTGTATAAATCTTAATAACCGTTCTATAATCCAGTTTATTGGCATAAGCATTTGCTTTTTTTTCGTATGCATCCAGATTGTTCGGTTGAAGAGCAATTAATTTATCAGCCATTTCTATCACTTTATCACTTTCATTCCTCTTTTCATATTCAGAAATAAGGCTGTTTATATAATTTATATCTTCTGGGTACTGTTTATGCTTTTCCTCAAGATCTTTTAGATACAAATCTAAATTTCCCGTACTCTTCAAAAGGGTCAATCTATCATCAATATATGATTTGTTTTGCGGGTCTATCTCCAGTAGCTTATCATAGACATTAAGAGCTTCCTGAATTTCATTTCTTGTAACATATATGGATTTTAGTCTTTCCAGAAAATCTATTTTCTCTTCCTTTTTTTTCACCAGTTCAGACAAAATCTTATATTCTTCAATTAAACCTTCAACATCATTTTTAAGTGTATAAACATAAACCAATCCTTTATGCATTATAACATTGTCAGGTTTGTGTTTTAATCCACTTTTATATGCCCAGAGAGCACTATCAGGTTTTCCAAGTTTAATATAACAATCAGCTATAAATCCATAAATCCCTTCATACTGAAGTTTGTCTTTGTTTAACTCTATATCTATCTGATTTGCTTTTAATAAACGGGGTAGAGCTTTTTGATATTCTTTATTTTTATAATCTTCATAACCAAAACTATAATTATATACAAGCTCCTCCTTCAACCTTGCCAGCCTGATAGAATCTTCTTTAGCCTTATTTACCTCGGATGTTTCTTTTTGAGCAGGAGGTGGTGCACAATTAAAATGAAAGTAGGAAAACATTAGAACTGATAAAAGAAAGATTGTAATAATTACTTCACCTCTCTTAATGTTTTTAGTTTTCACTTTTAAAC
>QNDJ01000098.1 GCA_003644825.1 Candidatus Zhuqueibacterota bacterium
ATAATAGAGGGGGGATTTTTTATGTTCTCAAAAAAAGTAGTTATCACGTCTTTTTTCTTGATTTTAATTGTTGTTTTTTGTTTTTCATTGATTGCAGTTTCTCAAATTAGACCTGTTTCAAAGGAAGAATTCCAGAAAGCTCAACAGGAATTTAACAAGTTAAAAGAACTTATTAATCAGAAACTCGCTAAAATGAATGAAGCAAAAGAAAACGAAGACCCTGAATATTATCAAAAATATAAACAGGAATATGAGGAACTTGTAAAACAAGCGGAAAAGTGGAAGAAAGTTCTTCAGGACTATCAGGTTTATATTACAGAAATAAATAAGATAAAAAAATTATATATGGAGGGTCAAACAGCAACTAAACTTAAAAGGTATCCTGAAGCTCTCAAGAAATATGACTCGTGTATAAAAAGAGGAGAAAAATTAAATGTCGATGAGCTCAAGGATACACTCACAAAAGCTTATTATCAGAAAGGGTATGTTCTCAGCAGACTAAGAAAATACAATGAGGCTATAAAAGCCTATGAGATGTCAAAAACAATTGACCCTGAAAATTATCGTGCATATTTTGGCCTCGGTGCAGCTTTTGATAAAATCAACAAGAATAAAGAATCCGTGAATAGTTATCTTAAAGCAATTGAAATTAATCCGAAATTCAGTAGAGCAAGGTACAATCTGGCAGTTGTTCAGCTAAAAAAATTTAAAAATTCAGATGAAGCACTCAAAACCCTTGAAGAGTTATTTGCCACCGCCTCGAACCCCAATGATAATAGAACCCTCTCCAATGGTTATGCTCTGAAAGGTCAAATTTTATATAACTTGAGAAAATTTAACGAAGCAATACCATCTCTTAAAAAATCTATAGAATTAAATAAAGCTTTATGGAAATCCTATTATCTTTTAGGAGATATATATTATACCCTCGGTAAAAATCAGGAGGCAATCAATTACGCAACCCAGTGCCTTAAACATAGAAGAGGATACGGAGGCGCATATATAGTTAGAGGTAGAGCTTATAAAAAAATGGGAAATGAAACCAAAGCACTTAAGGAATTCAGAATGGCTCTTAAAGATAGAACCTGGCAGAAAATGGCTCAATATGAAATTGACCTTATTAAAAATAAGGATAAATACATAAATCAATAATTAACTCATTTTCAGAATTAATAAAAGCTGCCATAGGGATTCTGGCAGCTTTTTTCATTTTAGAACAATGGCAACTTTTTTCCCTTTTGCCTGTTTCTGATAGATTAAGGATTCAATATCTTTCCATCTGAATTCTATGAATTTATCGCAACAATGGATTCCGATTTTTCTTGTTCTGAATGCTTCACAATACCCATGTAGAATGTTTTTTAAGTCTTCATAAGAACTTACTTTTTTACCTTTTAAACCTACAGGCCAGCTATCTTTTTGAACCAGCCTTTCTAAACAGGATGAACAAACAATTGCATCACAATGGGGGCATTTCCTCAGAGACCGTTCATTCCCGCATTCAATACATTCAGATGCAAAACCTATCTTTTTTAATATACTCTTCATTTTACTATTTATCCTTAAGGTTTTATTTTATATAAGAAGATTCCTGTATTTATTAAATAAATCTATGAGATATTCAATCTGTGTTTCAGTAAAAAGTCCTATATGAGAAACCCTCACCACTCTGTCTTTTAGAATTCCCTGACCATTAGCTACTATAACATTGTGTTTTTCGTTAAGAACGTTAATGAACTCTTCTGGTTTTTTTCTCACGTTTATTACAGTTATGCAACTGGCTGGAGATTCCGGGAAGAATGTATAACCAAGTTTTGATAGCCCATCCCTGAATTTTGATGCAAACTTTTCAATTTCCCCGAAGACATTTTCAATACCAAACATTTCTATAAAATCAAGAGATTCTTTAAGATACAATAACTGAATAGAACCGGGGGTAAAAGGTGTTTGCCTTTTTTCCGCATATTCTAAATATTTTTTTAAATCAAAGTAATATTTCGGAAGATTTCCTGTTTTTAATTTCTCAAGAGCCCTGTAATTAACAGATAAAAAAGACAACCCGGAAGGTCCCAGTAATCCTTTCTGAGAAACACTTACTACAACATCAAGGTCCCATTCATCAGTATTAAGTTCTGTTGTCCCTAAAGTGCTTATTGCATCTACAATAATGATACATTTAAAAAATTTTTTAATAGTTCTTGTTATTGTCTCAATATCAAAAAGAATACCTGTTGAGGTTTCACAGTGAGTTAAAAATACAACATCCAGATTATTAATCTTTTTTAGATATTTTTCAAGGAATTCAGGACTGATGTTCTTTCCCCATTCAAGTTCCAGCCTCAATGGTGAGATATTATAAGACCGCAGGATTTCAGTCCATCTTTTACCATACTTTCCTCCTTCTATTACAAGAACACAATCATTGTTATTCACAAAATTGCAGACACAGGCTTCCATTCCACCAGTCCCGCTTGACGTAATTACGAGGATTCTATTATTTGTCTTGAAAATACGTTTTAATTTTTCTTCTATAATTTTATATAGCTGTATAAAGTCTCTCGACCTGTGGAAAATACTACCTCGATAAACTTTTTTGCCTGCTTTTGTTGAAACCTGAGAAACACCAGGAACAAAAAACAGCTTTCTTTTATTGTTGTTAAAGATTTCCAAGGATTTCATTCCAGAGTTCTTTTCTACCCTCATTATTAAATATCGAATATTTTATTACCCTGACATACCCTTTTTTTACTTCCATTTTTAATTTTTTCAGGTTGCGGGACAATTCATTACCCGATATCTTATCGGTTTTTGTAAAAACAATTGTATAAGAAATTGAAAGAGATTCCAGCCACTCTATTAACGTTCTATCATATTCAGTTATTCCTTTTCTTGAGTCAATCAGTATAAAAACAAGATTAAACTTATCTATGGACTTGAAATAAGATTCGATTAGAAATTTCCATTCATTTTTTTTCTTTTTTGACAGCTTTGCATAACCATAACCCGGCAGGTCAACAAAATAAAAATCATTATTAATTTCATAAAAATCAATTGTTCTTGTCTTACCTGGAGTAGAACTTATTTTTGCCAGATTTTTTCTATTTAGAAGGTGATTTATCAGAGAAGATTTTCCTGTATTAGACCTGCCTGCAAAAGCAAACTTTGGAATCTTCTTCAGAGAAACTGTATTAATATCACGAACTGAAGCTATTAATTCTGCTTTTTTTATTTTAAACCTCATTAATAAATACAGATATATTTGTAGAATATTCTGAAGTTTAATGGATGTTACCCGGTCTATTGTTAAGAAAAGTCAGGCTTCTTTTCTAATTTTTTGATAGATAATTTGAGGTTCCTTTTTGTTTAAAATAACCTCCTTACTAATAATAACCTTTTTTACACCTTTCAGGGACGGCAAAGTGAACATAATATCAAGCATAGTATTTTCCATTACAGAGCGTAATCCTCTTGCCCCTGTTCCTCTTTTAGTGGCAAATTCTACGATACTTTTTAGAGCATCTCTGGTAAACTCCAGGTCAATATTTTCAAGTTCAAACAGCTTTTTATATTGTTTAACAATGGCATTTTTTGGCTTAGTAAGAATTGATAATAAAGCCTTTTCGTCGAGTTCACCAAGGGCACATACATTATGAAGCCTGCCAACAAGTTCAGGAATGAGCCCATATTTAAGCAGGTCATCTGGTTCAACCTGATCCAGAATATCACCAATGTTATCATACTCATGTTTTTTTACATCAGCCCCGAACCCCATAGTCTTTTTGCCAATTCTTCTCATAATAATTTTTTCGAGCCCATCAAAAGCACCTCCACAGATGAAAAGGATATTCTTTGTATTTATATTTATCAAACTCTGTTCCGGGTGTTTTCTTCCACCTCTTGGAGGAATACTTGATATAGTTCCCTCCAGAATTTTTAAAAGAGCCTGCTGAACACCCTCCCCGGATACATCTCTTGTAATAGATGGATTTCCCTCTTTTCTTGCTATTTTATCTATTTCATCAATATAAACAATCCCTCTTTCTGCTTTTTCGAGGTCATAATCTGCTGCCTGTAATAGCCTTACAAGGATATTTTCTACATCTTCTCCTACATAACCCGCTTCAGTTAGAATAGTTGCATCCGCTATAGAAAATGGGACCTGCAGGAACCTTGCAAGAGTCTGAGCAAGAAGGGTCTTACCGACACCTGTTGGCCCGATCATTAAAATATTGCTCTTTTCTACTTCAACATCATCTTCAGAATATTTAAGGTTATTGATTCGCTTGTAATGATTGTAAACAGCAACTGAAAGAACCTTTTTAGCCTTTTCCTGTCCAATAACGTAATTATCAAGTTCCTTTTTGATTTCTTCAGGAGTAGGGAGTTTTCTTTTCCCCATCCTTATTCTCATAGCCTTATCATTTTTGATTATTTCTCTTGCGCTGTATACACACTCATCACAAATGTAAACATTTGGACCTGAAATGATACAATCAACTTCATCAGCCGATTTACCACAGAATGAACAATAAAGTTCATCCCTTGAATGGAAATATCTTGTCATTATAAACCCTTTTCTTATTTTTTCTTTTTAGAGATGATGACATCATCAATAATTCCATACTCTTTTGCCATTTCAGCCGACATAAAGAAATTTCTGTCAGTATCTTTTTTAATTTTCTCTAAAGGCTGGCCAGTATGTTTTTGAAGGATTTCATTGATTCTGTCTCTTAAATTAATTATTTCTTTTGCGTGAATCTGAATATCAATTGCCTGTCCGGAAACTCCACCCCAGGGTTGATGAATCATTATTCTGGAATGAGGTAATGCAGACCTTTTTCCTTTTTTTCCCGCCGCCAGCAATACTGCACCCATACTTGAAGCCTGTCCCATACAGATGGTTGCAACATCAGGTTTTATATACTGCATAGTATCATATATTGCAAGCCCTGATGTAACATATCCGCCCATTGTGTTTATATAAAGAAATATATCCTTGTCAGGGTCTTCAGCTTCTAAAAATAAAAGCTGGGCTATAACAAGGCTGGCAATGTTATCGTCTATTGCTGTACCTATGAATATAATTCTTTCTTTTAACAGTCTTGAATATATATCATAAGCTCTTTCACCTCTTCCTGTTTGCTCAATAACCATCGGAATTAGAGGCATATTCAACTCCTTTCATTAAGTTTCTTCTATTTGAATTTTATTTTTTACAATGTCCAGAACTTTATCTTCCAGGATTTCATCTTTCAACCACTGGTATTTTTCTTTATTTATTCTATAGTCTCTTTTCAGGCTAGGGAAATCTAAATTCCTCAATTTTGCTATATTTTCCAATCTTTCAAAGACCTCTTCATCATTTACTTCAACTTTTTCATTTTTAATAAGTTTCTTTTTTATAAGATACCATTTAAGATTCCACTCAGCTCTTGACTTATTCTGGTCTTTAAAGAATTTTTCATCGAATTTTCCTTTTTGTTTATTCTTTTCATTTTCAACCATAATATTAAGATAAGATTCGAGCATCGAAGGAGGAACTTCAGGATTTATTCTTTTAACAAGCTCGTCTTTTACAGAACTATTAAAAATTATTTCTGACTGTTCTTTAAACCTCTTTTCAAGGGATTCTCTTATTTTGGATTTCAGGTCGTTAAGGTCCCTGTAATTTCCGTTTAAATCTTTTACCAATTCATCATCAAGAGGAGGTATTTCCACTTTTTCAATCTTTTTTATGTGAACAAGCAATCTTTCTTTAACTTTTTCTTCATCTTTTGGCATTACCAGGTCTAAATCTCTTGTTATATCAACAGTATCATTAACTCTGGTACCCAGGAGTTTTTCACTTATATCTTTTGCGAGGTCTTCACTTCCAACTCTTACATATATATCATTGTATTTTTTTCCTATAATCTGGTAACCTGTTTTTGGGTCTAATTCCTGAATATCAATCAGAACAAAATCTCCATTCTCAACAGGTCCTTCAGATTCCATTTTAGAACCGAGATTCATCTGGATTCTTTCCAGTTCTTTTTCAACATCGTTATTAGTAACTTTTCTGATATTTTTTGTCAGTTTCATACCTTCAAATCCAGTAAGCTGGAATTCGGGTTCAATCTCAAAAGTAGCCTTGAACTTAAACGATTTTTCAGGTTCATATTCAATCACATCTACTCTTGCTTCATTTACTGGTTCAAGGTTTTCCTGCTCCAATGCCTTAGAGTAAAAATCATCAATAATTTCTTCAAGCACAATGGCATTTACCCTTTTCCCGAACATCTTTTTTATCAGATTAAGTGGAACTTTACCCTTTCTGAAGCCTTCGATGTTAGCATTTCTTTTTAATTCTTTATATTTCTTTTCAAAATAAGGGGTAATTTCTTCTTCCTCGAGATGTATTTCTAATTCTCTTTCATAATTATTTTTTGAGTTAACCTGAACTTTCACTATTTCCATCCTTTCTATTATTTTAATTAACTTTAAAATTTAATAAAAATAATCAGATATATCA
>QNDJ01000099.1 GCA_003644825.1 Candidatus Zhuqueibacterota bacterium
ATACTGATATTAAAAGAATGATAGAAATTCTCAAAGTAGAGATAAATAAATATAAAAACCCTGTTGTAACTCAATATGCAAAAGAAAAAAGAACTCCATTTCAAATACTTGTTTCAACAATTTTAAGCCTCAGAACCAAGGATGAAACTACTGCTGAAGTAAGTAAAAGGTTATTCAAAATTGTTAATAAGCCCGAGGATATTTTAAAACTTGGAGAAAAAAGGTTATCCGAGATAATTTACCCTGCTGGATTTTACAAAAATAAAGCAAAAAATTTGATTGAGATTTCCAGAACCCTTTTGAAAAAACATAAAGGTAAAGTGCCTGATGAGCTCGATGAATTGTTGAAATTGAAGGGCGTTGGAAGAAAAACTGCTAATCTTGTTATAACACTGGGGTTTAATAAGCCTGGCATCTGTGTTGATACACACGTTCACAGAATAACTAATAGATGGGGATATGTGGATACAAAAACACCGGAGAAAACTGAGTTCGAACTCAGAAAAAAACTACCAGAAAAATACTGGATTATGTTTAATGACCTCCTTGTAACTTACGGGCAGAATATCTGTAAACCTGTATCTCCATTATGCTCAAAATGCAAAATTGAGAGTTTTTGTGAAAAAAATGGTGTTAAAAAGTCCAGATAAAGGAGAAAATGAAAAGCCTGCTTTTCCTTAAAAAATATTTAACAAGATATAAAAAGAGACTTGTATTTGGTGTATGTTTTGTTTTTCTCACCAATGCTGTTAGCATTTTAGCACCAAGGTTACTTGGATACATTATAGATTCTCTGAAAATCGGGATTTCCGGAAAAAGATTGGCCTTTCTTTCAGGTGTTTTTCTTCTTATTGCTATAGTTCAGGGTGTTTTCAGATTTTTAATGAGGCAATTAATGATGGGGTTATCTCGAAGGATTGAATATGACCTCAGAAATGATTTTTTTGCTCACCTGCAAACTTTAAGTCAATCGTATTATAACATCACAAGAACCGGTGACCTGATGGCAAGAGCAACAAATGACCTTAATGCAATCAGAGGTGTTCTCGGACACGGAATTATGTATCTGTTAAATACGGTATTTTTATTTACCCTCGCAATTATTCTGATGATAAATATAAACCTGAAATTAACATTATTTTCTTTAATTCCTTTTCCTTTTCTTGTTTTGTCAATCAACAGGTTTGGTTATTTAATTCATAAAAGGTTTGAAAAGATTCAGGAGCAGTTCTCAAAGATAAGTTCCAGAGCTCAGGAAAATCTTTCTGGAATCAGACTCATTAAAGCTTATGTCAGAGAAAAAAGCGAAATCGATGAATTTAAAAAACTCAACAGAGAGTATGTTGATAGAAATAAATCATTAATAAAGGTATGGAGTCTTTTTTTCCCTGGAATGAAGTTACTGGGCGGTATAGCTATAGTTATTGTTTTGTGGTATGGGGGCTCAAAAGTAATTTCAGGAGAAATCACACTGGGCGAATTTGTTGCTTTTATGAGTTATTTGATGATGCTTGTATGGCCTATGGTAGCCCTTGGGTGGGTCCTTAACATATTTCAGAGAGGTTCTGCATCTATGAAAAGATTCAAGAGTATACTCGATGTAAAACCAGACATCAAAGATGATAACAACACAGATTATTCTATTAAAAACATATATGGTGAGATTGAATTCCGAAACCTGTATTTTTCATATAATGATACAGTTGTTTTGAAAAATATAAACCTGAAAATTAAAAAAGGTATGACTCTTGGAATAATAGGTCCAACAGGTTCCGGTAAAACAACTCTGGTAAGTTTAATACCAAGGCTTTTTGATTGCAAAGATAACACTCTTTTTATTGATGGAGTCAACATAAAAAAGATTCCGCTAAAAGTTCTCAGGGGTTCAATAGGTTTTGTTCCTCAGGAGACGTTCCTATTTTCCGAGACCATAAAAGAAAATATCGGTTATAGTCTTGACCAGATGAACGAAAATATGGTAAAGGAAGCAGCTAAAGTTTCGAGGGTCAGTAAAGATATTGAGGAGTTTCCACAGAAATATGAAACTTTACTCGGTGAAAGAGGTATTAATCTATCGGGGGGACAAAAACAACGAACAGCAATTTCAAGAGCCATCATTAAAAACCCGAAAATCTTAATTCTTGATGATGCTCTTTCAAGTGTAGATACTAAAACAGAGGAAGAAATACTCGAAAACCTTAAAGATTTCCTTAAAACAAGAACCTGTATTATTGTATCTCATAGAATCTCAACCATTAAAAATTCTGACCTTATTATTGTTCTTGATAACGGAGAAATAGTAGAAAGAGGAACTCATTCAGAACTTATAAAAAAGGATGGTCTGTATGCATCAATTCATAAAAAACAGCTTTTAACAAGAGAACTTGAAAAATTATAGAGTAATTTTCAGGCATAATTTGCTGATTTTCCATTCATTTTGATATACTACTTTACTTATTGATGATAATGTCAATATACCTGTCATTGCTTGCCCCATACGGGGCGAATCAATCTCATGATTGTGTAAAAGCTATTTATGGACGAATACCAGTTTTACGTTACATATTGTATTTAACACAGGTTGTAGGTCAGGCATCCCTGCCTGACCTATTGACATACCGCTCCTGACGGAGCTTTTTAATAAACAATATCTGTCATTAGAAAGCAATCTTTTCAATAACAGTAAATATTAATTAAGATAAATAAAAATGACAGGTGTAAACACTCTACAAATTTTATTAGTAAACATCAAACATACAGTCAAGAAAAAAACAAAGAACAATTAGAGTAATCCGTGCAATTCATTGTTTTTATTAGCCTCGATAGAGGCGATATGTCTATAACAAAAAGGAAAAAAACAAAAATAGAGCTCCAGAGGAGCGAAATATAAATATTAATTTGATTATAGATCATTGTAACTCAACCTTCCAGCTTGAGATTTGATTGTTATAACTGTAATGATAAGGTTAAAAAGTACGAATGGTTTTTTAAACATTAATTCGTTTGATCCGTGTAATTTGTTGTTTTTTAATTATTTTTACTACCATAATGCCAATACCAGAATAGAATTCTGATAGCGGATTAAATAATATGAAAGTCTCTAAAGAGACTGTTATTGGGGATATAACAATAAAGTTATAATTATTTCAAAACAGTCATTTTAATGACTTACCGTTGGATTATTCCAGCACCAGAATTCGATTCTGGTGCTGAAAAAGGACTAAATAACATTTCTATAACCTTAAAATCTTTACAGAACTTTTAACATTATATATCGCTCCTGACGGAGCTCTCGATTAAAACCATACCTGTCATTGCGAGTCCGTATGGACGAAGCAATCTCCTGACAGTATAAAAGCTATTTATGAACTATTATTCATTCTACAAATGGAATTGAAAACAGGTTGTAGGTCAGGCATTCCTGCCTGACCTGTAATATTCCACTCTTGACGGAGCTCTCAATTAAAACCATCCCTGTCATTGCGAGTCCGTATGGACGAAGCAATCTCCTGACAGTGTAAAAGCTATTTATGAACTATTATTCATTCTACGAATGGAATTGAAAACAGGTTGTAGGTCAGGCATCTCTGCCTGACCTAAAAAACCTATAAAACAAGAGTTTTCATCCTGTCAGTCTATATCAAACAAAAAAAATTGCCATACCCCTTAAAGAGTTCGCAATGAAAGTGGGGAAGTTGTATTGCTTTTTTCATTTCGTAAAAAAAGTAAAAATGATATAAAAAAGGAAACGTAGCCCCGAATTCACGGGGCTGATAATGTTAATCAGGAATTATAAGAATTACACTACTCACAATCGAGGTATCAATTTAACTGGAAAAAATAACTTTATTTTCTATTACTGCAAACTTTTCTGAAAACTCTTAAGAAATTCCCACCCAGAATTTTCTTTATATCATTTTCGCTATATCCTCTTCTGAAGAGTTCTCTGGTAATATTTGGTAGATCACCTGCGTTTTTCAGTCCTTCAGGTGTGCTGCCGATACCATCAAAATCTGAACCAAGCCCTACATAATCGGTACTTCCTGTAACTTTTATCACATGCTCAATATGGTCGACAACAGTTTTCACATCCACTTTTGGCAATGTTTTACGCAGTTCTTCAGCTTTTGTTCTATATTCTTCCATAAACTTTATTCTTTTTTCGGGGTCCACATTTCTCCATTCTCTTCTGTTTGCAGGCATACCATATTTTTTAGCAATTTCCTCTCTTAAAGCATTTAATTTTTTATCATTTTCGGCATTAAGATAGCCAGGTGAAAAATTTATACCAATTACACCACCATTTTTAGCCAGGGCTTTTAACATCTCATCTGTCATATTTCTGTGATGTACTGAAAGGGCTCTGCAACAGGAATGTGATGCTATAATTGGAGAATCTGTGATTCTTATTACATCCCAGAAGGTTTCATCATGCACATGGGATACATCTATAATCATTCCAAGTCTGTTCATTTCTTTTACGACTTTTTCTCCGAATTCAGTGAGCCCTCCAAACTGAGCAACAGTATCTCCAGACGCATCAGCCCAGTCTGTATGAGTCCAGTGAGTCAGGGTCATATACCTTACACCCGCCCTGTAAAAAGACCTTAACAAACGCAGGTCATTTTCAATTGCATATCCACCTTCAATACCTATAAAAATTCCTGTTTTACCTGTTCCTCTCAACCTCATTAAATCCTCGTAAGATTTTACAATAGCAAGGTCATCAGGATTTTCTTCTACGAGTTGATAAATTCCATCAATTTCATCAAACACTCTTTTTGCAGCCTGGTTTTTCTGGAGTTCGTTTCTGGGGGGTCCTACAAAACAGGCAAAAACCTGTAAATCAACGCCACCTCTTTTTAGTTTTGGAATATCTATATGCCCCTTTTCGTTATCTTTTGTAAGGTCTGCACCCCGTAAGTATCTTCCTATTGTATCACAATGAAGATCAACAACAACCGCATCTTTGTGGGTAAAATTTATATGGAATTCCGGGTTAAGAAGGTTGCCTCTATAGTTTGCAAGATAAACAATATTATCATAATGGTATTGAGCAGCCTGTTGGAGTAATTCAGGCTCAATTATACCGGGGTCATCACCGGGTCTGTGGTATTCGGGATGCTCATCATCCAGTTTCCTCGAAAGAAGCCCTCCAGACCTCAAGCTTATAGCTGTAACCCCCTTCTGTAAAAAAGATACATGGTCAGAACCTCTATAATTCAGCCTGTAGTGTAGCTTTTTTTTCATTTCTTCACTCATATTCTGTTTTAGAATATCATAAAAATCAGAAAACTCGTACATACCACCTATATACATATCATCATCGCCACATCCTACCATATCCATATTCATATAAACAACGGTTTTATCAAGGGGATAGACAGGATGGTTGGTGTAATATCGTGAACCCACCAGACCGAGTTCCTCACCCGCCCAGGCAGCAAAAACAACGCTCCTGTCTGGTTTGAAATTATTTGCCTGAAGCACTCTTGCAATTTCAAGTATTACTGCAACAGAAGCAGCATTATCATCAGCTCCATTATAGATAAAACCATCTATTCCTGTTCCGAGAT
Organism: Candidatus Zhuqueibacterota bacterium; assembly: GCA_003644825.1. Classification (GTDB taxonomy): domain Bacteria; phylum SM23-31; class SM23-31; order B21-G16; family B21-G16; genus B21-G16. The sequence goes on from QNDJ01000099.1 coordinate 5,577, forward strand.
GGTCAAGATGACCTCCAATTATTATATACTCATTCTTCAATTCGGGGTCATTTCCGGGTAAAATTCCTATAACATTTGGGGCTGTTCTATCTTCCCTGGTGAAGTGTGCTTCCATCTCAACTGTTATATCAAGAGGTGCAGTATAGGATTTTTTCTCTCTTATAGTTTTACTTATAAGGTATCTCCAGCTTTGATGTGAAATATAAAAAACATCATCCAGAAAATTCGTATTAGCAGTCATAACGACAAAACCTTCAGGACAGGTTCCTTTTCTTAAAAATAAGGAATACCTTCTTCTCTGCAAGGATTCTGTAACATTCATAAATATTATACCAGCTGCGCCCTTTTCAACAGCAGTTTTTACCTTTTTAGTTGATGAACCATAACCTTTCAGTTTTTTTTCCATTGACGGTGGAACACCGGGAACAATAAGAACAATTTTACCTGTAACATCTATATTTTTATAATCGTTCCAGTTATATTTTTCGGCGATTATGCCATATCCTGCGAAGACTAATTTTCCTTTTACGATTCCTGAACCTGTTCCGGTAGTCGGGACAAAATCTCTGTTCCAGCCTGCAAAATATACCCTGTGTTCGGGTGAAACTATCTCAAGCCTGATTGGCTGGTCAAAGTTCCGCCAGTTCTTAAAAGGAACCTGTTGAAACCACGCCCCATTCTCACCACCCGGTTTGAGACCATACTCCTCCATTTTCTTAGCAACATACTCTGCCGCTCGTTGATATTCTGGAGTTCCAGCTTTTCTTCCTTTGAACTGGTCAGATGCAAGATACTTAAGATGCTCCATAGCTTTTTGACCGTCAGGTTTAACCTGAGCAAAAGCTGTAAAATTAAAACAAAGAAAAATAATAAAAAAGGGTATCAGTATTTTTTTCATAGCCTGTCTCCTTTTTGTTTTAAAGGCTA
>QNDJ01000100.1 GCA_003644825.1 Candidatus Zhuqueibacterota bacterium
GAAATGAAATGTATAAAAAATGTTTTTTGTACATATTCCTGTTATTACTTATACCATTTTTTGTATTTTCACAGGCTGTTAATAAAAGACCCTGGAATATAGAGGATACTTTTCGCATAAAGAACATTGGTAACTTACAGGTTTCCCCTGATAATAGATATTTACTTTTCACTGTAAGTAAGAGGAGTCTCAGAGATAATCGTTCTTATACGAGTATATGGGTTATGCCTGCAAAGGGAGGAGAGCCTGTGTCATTGACTTCTCTGAATGGTTCTGCTTTTAGTCCGAGATGGTCACCAGATGGCAGGAAAATTGCTTATTTTTCGACTGATAAAGATGGATTAGGATTATGGATAATGAACAGGGATGGTTCTGTAAAGAGAAAGTTAACCATCCTTGAAAGGTCTAATGCTTATCTCGGTATGAGAGGGAATGAGCTTAGCTGGTCGCCCTGTGGTAAGATGCTTGCGTATACAGCTGCGGGGCCAAGGCATTATACAAATATACCAAGACCTACTGATCCACCTAATGGTAATGATGTTATGGTTGTGGATAGACTTTTATATAAAGCGTTTTACTATTATTCAGACCTGCGCAGGACTTATGTATGGGTGATATCTGCTGATGGTGGTAAGCCCAGACAGATATCGTTTGGAGATTACGATTATCATTCTATATCGTGGTCGCCAGATGGTAAAAGAATCGCCTGTGTATCAAATAGAACTGGAAAGGATGATTATAATGCAAATAATGATATATGCTTACTCTCAGTTGATGGTAGCGATATGATACAGTTGACTCATACCGTTGGTCCTGAATATACACCTGTATATTCTCCTGATGGTAAGAAGATTGCATACCTCGGCAGGATAAGGGACCACAGAAGTAAGGAGAGCGATGCTGAACTTCGCAAGGTTTATGTAATACCTTCTGATGGTGGAGCTCCTGTTAATTTAACGGCTCCTCTTGATCGCTGGAGTCAATCCCCGACGTGGAGTTATGATAGTAAAGAGGTATATTTTACTGCTCAGAATTCCGGTAGAGTATGTTTATACAGGGCGCCTGCTGATGGTGGAAAAGTTATACCTGTTATTGAGGATAACGGTCAGATAACAAGTTTTTCTCTCGGGAAAAATGGTGAAATATTTTATGTATACACAGATTTTACACATCCGCCTGAAATATACTGGAGTATTGTTTATGGCAGTGGAAAAGAGAAGTTAACTTCTTTTAACAAAAAAATAACAGAAGAAGTGGAAATTATTGAAAGTGAAGAGTTTTCTTATCCAAGTTTTGATGGATTGAGAATAGAAGGATGGTTAATGAAACCTTATGGGTTTAAAAAGGGGAAGAAGTATCCTATGGTTCTTGCTGTGCATGGTGGTCCTCATGGTCAGTATGGATACAGACTTTCCCGAACTTATTTATTTCAATTTCTCGCAGCTAATGGATATGTAGTTGTATTCATTAATCCGAGAGGTAGTTCAGGTTATGGCCAGAAATTTTCAGACGGCTGTGTTGGAGACCTTGGTGGTGGCGATTATAAAGACCTTATGTGTGGAGTTGATTATGTTCTTAAGAAATATGATTTTATTGACCCTGATAGACTGGGTGTAACCGGTGGAAGCTATGGCGGTTATATGACTAACTGGATAATAACCCACACCAATAGATTTAAAGCTGCAGTTCCTGTTGCAAGCATAAGTAATCTTATAAGTCAGTGGGGTACCGATGCCAATACTTTATGGTTTGAGAGTGATGGGGGGGGTATGCCTTTTGAGAATTATGAAAAAGCCTGGGATATGTCACCTCTTAAATATATTAAAAATTGTAATACTCCAACACTCTTTATTCACGGGGCCTGGGATTTTTGTGTAAATCTTGGTCAGGCAGAAGAAATGTTCACTGCTCTGAAAAAATTGGGAGTTGAAACCGTATTGGCTATTTATCCTAATGAAGGTCACGGTGTTCGTCAACCTGCTCACATTGTTGACTATTATGAAAGAACACTTAACTGGTTCAATAAATATTTAAGGTGATTTATAGGGCTTAAAGAATGATTACTAATTTATTGTGAAACAAATGAAATAGATACTCGTAAAAAATTATTATAGCTGTTCATAAATTTATTGAGTTTCTTTTTTTCATTGCTATTAATTAACTGCATAAAAATATAAAATACAGGAGGTAATTGAATGAGAAAGTTTATTCTATTTTTAATTATTTTTTTTCTGTTGCTCCCGGCTTTTGTTTTTTCCTCAGATTATACCAGATTGCTGAGGTCCCCGGATATAAGTCATAATAAGATTGTTTTTGTGTATGGTGGAGACCTATGGACGGTATCAATTGAAGGCGGAGAGGCAATGAGATTAACTGCTCATCCTGGTATTGAAGTTTCTCCAAAGTTTTCCCCGGATGGAAAGTATATTGCTTTTTCCGGTCAGTATGATGGGAATACAGACGTTTATGTGGTTTCTGCTGAGGGCGGAGAACCAAAACGATTGACCTTCCATCCTGGCAGTGACCTGGTTCTGGGGTGGACACCAGACGGTAAGAAGATTTTATTTCAATCAGCCAGATTAAGCTACAGTAGATTTCACAGGTTGTTTACAATTGATATAAATGGTGGTTATCCAGAGGTACTACCAATGCCTATGGCAGAACTTGCTGATTATTCCCCGGATGGATGTTACATTGCATATACACCCCTTGCAAATGCTTTTGACACCTGGAAAAGATATAGAGGGGGAAGAACAACACCTATCTGGATATTCAATTTTACTGATAACTCTATAGTAGAAATTCCTCACGAAAATGCCAGTGATACTTTTCCTATGTGGGTTGGAGATAAAATTTATTTTCTTTCGGACAGGAATGGCACAATGAATCTTTTTTCTTATGATACAAAATCTGGCAGGGTCAATCAGTTAACTTACAGCACCGAGTTTGATATAAAGTCAGCTTCAGCAGGAGATAACCTGATAGTTTATGAATGTGGAGGATACCTTTATATATTTGACCCTTCTGAAAATAGTTCAAAAAGGGTCAATATTAAAGTTCCCAGTGACCTTATAAATGTTCGACCTAAATTTATAAAGGTGGCGAATCAAATATTAGATGGTGATATATCTCCAACAGGGGTTAGAGCAGTGTTTGAGGCACACGGTGAAATCCTTACAGTTCCTGCTAAAAAAGGTGATATTAGAAATCTTACTAAATCTCCAGGAGCATGTGACAGATATCCGGCATGGTCTCCTGATGGACAATCAATTGCATACTTTTCTGATGCTGACGGTGAGTATGCTCTGTATATTGTAGACCAGAAGGGAGAAAAAAAACCGACAAAAATAGCTTTTGAGAATCCTTCTTTCTATTATACGCCCCGATGGTCACCTGATAGTAAAAAGATTGCTTTTACTGATAAGCATTTACATCTTTATTATTTGGATGTTGAGAAAAAGACACCTATACTTGTGGATACTGACCTTTATTCTGACCCTGAACGTTCATTAACTCCTGTATGGTCTCCTGATAGTAAGTGGCTTGCATATTCCAGGAGAGTTAATAAGATATTCAGGGCTATTTTCCTGTATTCGCTTGACGCTGGGGAATCATATCAGATTACCGACGGAATGAGTGACGCCGTTTCACCATCTTTTGATAAAGATGGTAAATATCTCTTTTTTCTTGCAAGTACAGACGCCGGGCCCAAAAAGTGCTGGCTTGACCTTTCTTCATATCCACAACAGGTTACGATGAATATTTACCTTGCAGTTCTTAACAAGGAATTACCATCGCCTTTTGCACCGGAAAGTGATGATGAAAAAGAAACAAAAAAAGAGGAAAAGGTAAAGGAGACTAAAAAAGAAGAAAAAAAGGAAAGCAAAGTAATAAAAATCGATTTAGATGGTATAAGTCAGCGGATTATATCTGTTCCTGTTCCAGCAAGAAACTATACAAATTTGACCGCATGTGATGGTAAATATCTATTTTATATGGAGTATGTTCCCAATCAACCCGGAAGAAAACTCAATCGATTTGATATGAAAAAAAGAAAAGCAGAAACCTTTATGACAGGTATATCAGGATACACAATCTCTCATAATGGGAAAAAACTTTTATATATGGCAAGGAATGTATTTGGTATAGTTCCTACTTCGGGAAAACCAAAACCCGGACAGGGAAAATTAAATACTTCTGCGATGGAGGTAAAAATTGACCCGAGAAAAGAATGGAAACAGATGTTCTATGAAGCGTGGCGTATTAACAGGGATTTCTTTTATGATCCTGGGATGCACGGTGTTGACTGGAAAATGATGTATAAAAAGTATGCAGAAATGCTGCCCTATGCTGCTCATAGAAGTGATATTAATTTTCTGATTGGAGAGCTAATTGGGGAGCTTCATGTGGGGCATGCTTATGTTGGAGGTGGAGATTATCCAGAGATTGAGAGAGTTCCAGGGGGGCTATTGGGTGCTGATTATGAAATTGTTAATGGAAGGTATAGAATTAAAAAGATTTACAGTGGTTTGAACTGGAACCCTGACCTGAGAGCACCTCTTACGGAACCCGGTGTTAATGTAAAAGAAGGTGATTACATCCTGAGTGTAAACGGTAGGGAACTCGATGGTTCTATGAATATATTTAGCCTCTTTGAAAAAACAGCAGGAAAACAGGTTACTTTACAGGTAAATTCGGAACCAGTTATGGAGGGAAGTAGAAAGATTATAGTTGTTCCTATTGCAAATGAAATGGGTTTAAGAAATCGTAATTGGGTTGAAGGAAACAGAAAGCGTGTTGAGGAATTATCAGGTGGCAGAGTTGGATATGTATACTTACCAAATACATCAGTTGCAGGTTATATTTATTTTAACCGTTATTTCTTTTCCCAGTTAGATAAGGAGGGATTGGTTGTTGACGAGAGATTTAATGGTGGAGGTTATGCTGCTGATTATATTGTTGATATGCTTAACAGGCCGCTTTTGAACTACTGGGCTACAAGAGATGGAAAAGATTTTACAACACCTCTTGGTTCGATTTTTGGACCCAAAGCAATGATAATAAATGAGTATGCTGGTTCAGGAGGAGATGCTCTACCACTTTATTTCAGGCGTCGCAAGATTGGACCCCTTGTTGGTAAGCGTACCTGGGGTGGTCTTATCGGGATTTATGATTATCCTCGACTTATGGATGGGGGTTATGTTACAGCTCCACGGGTCGCAATATGGAGCCCTGATGGGGAATGGGAAGTGGAAAATATTGGTGTATATCCTGATATTGAAGTGGAAATGACACCTGCAGAAGTTATTAATGGCCATGACCCCCAGCTTGAAAAGGCTGTTGAGGTTGTTCTTGAAGCTTTGAAAAAACACCCAATTCACAAACCTTCAAGACCACCATATCCTATTAAGAGGTAAATAAAAGTAAATATACCCCTGCTCCAGATACAATTTTCTCTGGAGCGGGGGGGGTATACAAATGTTTTTTCTGAAAAAATTAACGGGTTTAACAGGGTTGTACTATTTTAAGGTGTTCTTCAACGTATTTTTCGTTTTTACAATATTTTTTAGCTTCTTTTAATCTGTTAATAGCTTCATTTAAATTTCCTTTTTTATAGAAAATCCAGCCTATTGTATCTAAATGAAAACATTTTTCAGAGTCTGTCCTTGAAAGATTCAGTGCTTTAAAAGCAAGTTTGCTGGATTTATCAAGATTTTTACCCTGAAAAGCATATATCCAGGCTGGAATTCCATAAAACATACTGTGTATTTCGAATCCTGCTCTTTTTTGAAAACTAATTGCTTTTTCGCACATTTCAACGGTTTTATCGAATTCACCTGTTGTATATAACCTGTGAATGGTTATGTAGTAATCTAAAACAACTTTAGTAGACAGGTTTCCCGTTATTTGGAGGGAATTTTCCATTAGTTTCTTTCTTGCTTCCCCGATTTTAATCATTCTTAATGCTGGATTTCTGTTCTCTTTTAGCCAGTAATGATAATCCTGGAGAATAATTTCTCTGGAGTTCTTGCTCATATTCTGAAAAATTTTATTTTGAACTTCTTCATTTATATTATGAATAACCCGTGTTATAACTCTTCTGTCAGTTTTTCTCAAAAGCAATTGAATTTGTATATTATTTAGTTCTCCTATGATTTTATCAAACAGATGACTTTTCAGGATGAGCTCTGTTTCAATACTGATTCTTTTATCTTCTTTTCTTTTTAACAATGTATATAATCTTTTTAAATTTACTGGTAGACTAATTCTTTTTTTAGAATACAGGTTGAATAGAGTATTAAGACAATCCCGTTTAACCATTGTCATTTCAACAGGAGATTCCAGATTTGTTTTCAGGGTTTCAATAAATTGCCTGGACGCATTTTTTGAAAGATTATTGCAGATTTTATCCTTCAAATCGTTCGATGAATCTGAAAATGCAAGAGCAAGTTTTTCTATGCCTTTATTTTTTATGAATTCCTGAATGAATATTCTCAA
>QNDJ01000101.1 GCA_003644825.1 Candidatus Zhuqueibacterota bacterium
AATTGACATTATATTTTAACTTTTTTATATTTTAAATGCAAAATAAAAATTTAAAAACTTTCTTATGAATACATTATTGAGCATTGCAGGTTCAGATGTAAGTTGTGGGGCAGGTATACAGGCTGATTTAAAAACAGCATCATATTTTGGAATTTATTGTTTGACCGTGGTAACTGCTATTACTGCTCAGAATTCCCTTGGTGTTGAGAATGTTTTCCCATTGCAACCAATTCAGGTTAAAAATCAGCTTGAAGTCATTTTAAAAGATATAAGACCGAATGTCGTTAAGATAGGGATGGTGTCCAGTGATGAAATACTTTATGTAATAAGTAAAGTAATAAATGATTTTAAACTTGACACGATCATTTGTGACCCGATAATTTTCTCAAAAAATGGTGTTTCTCTTTTAGATGAAAATGGTGTTGATTTTCTTGTTAATGAATTTCTTAAAGATGTTTATTTGCTTTTACCAAATATAAATGAATCACATCTATTGACAGGTGTAGATGTGGATGATGAATTATCTATGAAAGAAGCATGTAGAATTCTTTATCAAAAAGGGGCAAAAAATGTTCTAATTAAAGGTGGTCACTTAAATGGCATTCCTATGGATATACTTTATAATGGAGAGAATTTTTATAAATTTGAGACCGAGAGAGTTGAAGGAGTAACGGTTCATGGAACAGGATGTATATTTTCTTCAGCTATTGCCTCTGGACTTGCAAAGGGAGATGATTTGGTTTCCTCAATTCGAACAGCAAAAAAGTTTATTTATAAAGGAATTCTAAATTCGTTTAAGGTTGGAAAAGGTTATAGTTTTTTTAATCATTTTATTTAGAATTTTGTTATGACAAAAACACCATTAATGGAACAATATTTCAGGATAAAAAGCCTTCATAAAGAGGCTATATTATTTTTCAGGATGGGTGATTTTTATGAGATGTTTTACGATGATGCCAGGATTGCTTCAAAAGTTCTTGGATTAACATTAACGACCCGTTCTCATGGAAAAGCAGCAAATGTTCCTCTTGCAGGTTTTCCTCATCACAGCCTGGAGATATATTTGAACAAGATGCTGAAAAGCGGTTATAAGGTTGCAATATGTGAGCAGGTTGAGGACCCCAAAAAAGCAAAAGGTATTGTTAAGCGAGCTGTTGTGGAAACAATTTCTCCTGGAACTGCTTTTTCGGATAAGTTGTTGGATGTAAAGTCTAATAATTATCTTTTTTCTCTCTTTTTTTCTGATGGAGTAGCAGGTTTTTCAGCTGTAGACATTTCGACGGGTGAATTTCTGGTTTCTGAAGGTATGGAAAATGAAGTTATTGAACAGATTAATATATTTAATCCTTCTGAAATTCTCATTTCAGAATCCCAGGATAATTATTTAAGTGAAAAATTAAAGGGAAATTTAAATATTTTTAAAACAGTTATTGAAGATTATCCTTTTTCTTATGATTATGCATATAATAGTCTGAAGAATCATTTTAAAACGACTTCTCTGAAAGGATTTGGTATTGAGGAATTAAGATGTGGAATATCTGCTGCTGGGGGAATTCTGGAATATTTAAAGAAAAGTCAGGTCGAGAATCTTGCTCACATTAAGAGTATAAAGGTTCATCATATAACTAAATATATGATTCTTGATTCTTCTACAAGAAGAAATCTTGAGTTAATAACTCCTATGAGCAATAGTGTTAATAAAGAAGGGACGCTCATTTCTATTATTGATAAAACTTTAACTCCAATGGGTGGAAGGAAACTTAAAAAATGGTTACTAACACCCTTGAAAAATATTAAAGAAATTGAAAAACGCCTGAAAAGTGTTGATGAACTATTTAAAAACAGGAATTCAAGAAAAGAAGTTGGTAAAATACTTTATGAAATTTCGGACATAGAAAGAATAATTGCCAAAATAAGCTCTAATAAGGCTAACGCCAGAGATTTAATAGGGTTGAAAAAAAGTCTTATTCAGATTCCTCTTTTAAAGAGAGCTCTGAACCGGGAAAGAGCTTTTTATACAGGAATTGCTGTCAGGAAATTGAACGATCTGAAAAGAGTGGTAAATGAAATTGATAAAAGTATTGTTGAAAATCCTCCTACAGCTATTACTGAAGGGGGTATTATAAAGGAAGGTTATAATAAAGAACTTGATGATTTAAGGAAACTTGCTTATTCTGGGAAAAAGTGGATTAATAACCTTCAAAATCTTGAAAGGAAAAGAACAGGTATTCCAAGCCTTAAAGTTAGTTATAACAAAGTATTTGGTTATTATATTGAGGTAACGAAACCTCATTTATCCAAAGTTCCGGAAAATTATATAAGAAAACAGACTCTTGTTAATGCTGAAAGATTTATAACTCCAGAATTAAAAGAGTATGAGGAAAAAGTATTAAATGCTGAAGAAAAAATTAATTCACTCGAGTATGAGATATTTCAGAGTATCAGAAAAAAAATTATGAAGGAAATTACCTCAATACAGAAAAATGCTGATATAATTTCGGAGATTGATGTAATAAGAAGTTTTGCTGAAGTATCTGAAGAAAATAATTATGTAAGACCAAAATTAACGAATGAGAGTTTAATTTATATAAAGGATGGACGACATCCGGTTGTTGAGAAAATGCTACCGCCGGGTGAACAATTTATACCTAATGACCTTGTTTTAAAGAGGAGAGATGAACAGATACATATTATTACAGGTCCCAATATGGCAGGGAAATCAACTTTTCTAAGACAGGTTGGATTGATAGTTCTTCTTGCACAAATTGGTTCATTTGTTCCTGCTTCTGAAGCTAAAATAGGTATTGTAGATAGAATTTTTACAAGAGTAGGTGCTTCTGATAATCTTGCCAGAGGAGAAAGCACTTTTCTTGTAGAGATGAATGAACTGGCAAATATTTTACATAATGCTACCCCAAAGAGTTTAATACTTCTTGATGAAATAGGAAGAGGCACAAGTACTTTTGATGGTCTTTCTATAGCCTGGGCGACTGCAGAATTTATTCATAATAATCCTAAAATATCTGCAATGACTCTTTTTGCCACTCATTATCATGAGTTAACTGAACTGGAGAGATTATATTCAGGGATTAAGAATTATAATGTTACTGTAAAAGAATGGGGTGATTCCGTGATTTTTTTGAGAAAAATTGAAAGAGGAGGATGTGACCACAGCTATGGAATACAGGTTGCAAGAATGGCAGGAGTTCCACCAGAAGTTATTGAAAGATCCAAGGAAATTTTATCTAACCTTGAGGCGAACGAATTAACTCCTGACCATTTCCCTAAACTGGCTTTAAAAAAAAGAAAAGATAGCTATAAGGAAAATCCTTTTCAGATAAATATCTTTACTATGGAGAAAGGTGATTTAGAGAAAGAATTAGAAAAAATTAATCCAGATAAACTTACCCCTCTTGAAGCTCTTGAAAAAATATATAAATTAAAAAAAATGTGTGAAGGGGAAAATTCTTGACGATTTTATTTATAACGGGGGAAAATCCTTCCTTCTGGAATTTCTGATAATTCTCCTTTTTTAAATATTTTCAGCACAGGTTAAGTTGTACATTAGATAACATTGTTTTTTATACTACCAGATGGCATAAACTTTGCAATTATAAAAAAAGAACTAGTGTTCTGTAAAAAGATTTAATTTTAAAACTTTCAATATTTTATTCCAATTAATTCAGGCTAAATCAATGTTTCTGAAGGTAAAAAAAATAATTTTTCCTTTAAAGTTTTCAAAAAAGGTGTCGATATTGAAAATAAGCTGTTCCATAATTTTGGGGGTGAAATAGGTATATACTGCATAAAGTAATGAAGAAAAAAAACAAAAATCATAAAAGGAGTAGGATATGAAGACCAAATATATGATGATCGTAGGGGTCATAATTGTATTATTAGTGACCTTTTCGTCTTTTACATTTGGGCAGATCACCTGGTACAGTAATGGTCTTGGTTTATCAAATAGATATGCCGGGAAAGTTACCACAGATACTTTACGTTTTATACTGGGTGAGAACTCAGAATTGACAAAAGACCAGACTCTAACAATAGACCTTTCTGCTTTCCAGATTATTACAAGCGAGGTTACGAATAAGGCTAATTATGATTTCTCGACTTCTCCTTCAGCATCCTCTTATACAAATTTCAGTATGGATACGAGTGATTTCAGTGTTAGTTATAATTCTACTTTAAAACAGGTTACATTTACTCTACTGACGGACAATTCATTACTACCCGGTGATTCTACAGTTCTTATAATTAGTAATGTTACTGCAAACCCGGGTAAAAGTTCGGGAACAAATGATGTCAGTGTCAGGGTGAAAAGCTCGGACCAACCTGTTTTTTCGAGGTCTGAATATGATGCATTAATTGGAGCCAATGACCAGGTCATTGGGTCAATTACATTTGCAGACACAAATGCATCAGTAACAACTTACGTTACTCTTTATGATACAGCAGAAGGTATAGTTCCAAGTGATGGAATTATAAAAGTTTATTTTCCTTCAGGGTTTGATTTTGTAACCAGTGTGGATACAAGTATGGTAACAGTGAGAGATGATGGAGTTAAGTTATTATTATCTTCTGTGAGCACCAGTGGTGATACTGTTATCATAAACCTTTCTGCTACCAGTGATATTGAAGATGGTTCAGTAATTCAAATAGACCTGGGAAAATCTTCAAGCCCGATGGTAGTAAACCCCACCATTTTTGTAAGTTCATTGAGTTATCCTTCATTGAAATCCTATTCCACAGGATATAATAATGATTTTTATGTTGCTGTTTATGATAGTGACGGAGATACAATTTTTGTGGATAAAAGTGGTGGACTCACTTTCAATATTGCAAGTAACTGGTGGGCTGATGATGTTGGTGATGGTGGTGTAAGTTTATCTGACTATACGGCTTCAAATCCTACTTCAATGACCTTGAATTTCAAGGTTGGAACAAGGGTTGATTTTGATTCAACCGCAACTACAAGATACGATACTTTTGTAGTAGATTTAACTGATGGAACAAATAATACCTTTACGGTATCTTCTTCTGAAGCTCAAACCAAAACCAATTATACATTCAGTGTTGGCTTTGATGATACGTCCAAGTTCGATATTATATATTCAAGTAATCAAATAAAGTTTATTCCAGATAGTGCTGCTGGTGGTTATTTACCAGCTCAAACTTCAATTACCTTAACGATTTCTTCAAATGTATTAAGAAATAAAGGACAGACTTCTGATGCAGATGTTAGAATCAGAACAAATCATCAGACTGCCTGGGTAACAGATAGGGATGTAACTGCAATTGACCCCAATAATGGTGGAGTTATCACTGTAATAGATTTAGCTGATACGAATGCAGGTATGGGTTCTGTTATAGATTCATTGGTATTTGTTGCGAATGGTCAGATACCATCTGATGGTCAAATTAGAATAAAATTTCCTACAACTTTTACTCTTGCAACTTCTATTGATTGTGTAAGAATAGATACAGGAAATACTTCCCACTTCTGGGATATAACAACAACAGCAGGATACATTTCAACGGTTTCTCAAGCTGCTGGAACCATTGTTAATAATGAAGTTAGATTAAATTTGAGCTTAAGTAGCGCAATTAATACAGGAACAACGGTTAAGATTATGCTTGGAGATACAAGTGGAACCGGTGCAGTAGCAAATGGATACGGACATATTTCTACTCCAGCTTTTACAAATCCGGCTGCAAGTGACTCGGGTGTTTATCCCACTGTAGGAGAAAGAAGTCCATTTGTTGTGGAAACAAGATTTAATGATGGTACACTTATTATGAGCGGTAATAACAGTGATGATCCTGTAACGATAGTTACAAATGCGTTTTCAGACTCTCAATTTGTTTTTGTGGATGGTTCAGATATTTATAGCAGATCAAGGTATGCAGGTGATAGTACAGGAATAGAGCTGACATTTAAAGTTGGTTCAAGGATAAGAGGAGCAAGAGATACACTCTACCTTGATGTTTCAGATTTCTTTGTTAATCCACTTGAAGTAACGGATACAAGTAATTATGTATTTACTAAAGGTTCTTCCGGTAATAATGCTGGATATTTCGCTAAAACAGTTGGTTATGATGCATCAAATCAAATTATATCATTTTATGGTTCTCCTAATGATACTCTGTATTCCGGTAGAGAAGATTCAACAATTATTCTAAAGATAAAAGCAAATGGTAAAGTTGCTGGTGGAACAAGCAACTGGGGTGGTGTATTATCTGCAAAAGGAGCACGAAGTGACCTTTCTGTTAGAATAAAAACAAATCATCAGACAGGATGGATTACCGTTGATTCTGTTAGAACAATAGTAGCAAATAATAAAGATTCTGCATCTGTAGTTTATATCAGTAGATCTGATAGTTCTGCTGGTGAAACTTCTTATGATACTTTATGGGTACATCATAGAGGTGTTCTGGTGCCCGGTTCAAAGATAGCTATTAAATTGGATGCTGGTTTCTC
>QNDJ01000102.1 GCA_003644825.1 Candidatus Zhuqueibacterota bacterium
GAAAAAGGAGAAGGAAAGTTGAAAAAGATCGGGATAACACTTATCGTTTTAGTTTTTATTGTTTCAATTTCAGCATATAGTAAAGCTATAAACAGGGGAGAGAGCGGTTATAGTACACTGGTTGTTCAGGAACATAAGGCACCAGCAGAACAGGGTGAAAACATAGTTCACATAGTTACAAGGCTTATACTCCAGCTTGTATTGGTTCTTGCAGCTGCTAAAGTTGGTGGCGAAATATGTGAACGTTACCTTAAACAACCCGGTGTTCTTGGTGAATTAATTGCAGGAATGATTATTGGACCTTATGTTCTTGGAAGCAGAATACCTATTCCGGGTCTTGGAACCCTTTTTACTGCTCCTCAACCGGGTGTTTCTATACCTGTATCAAATGAACTTTATGCTCTTGGTCAGATTGCTGTTATAATCCTGTTATTTATGGCTGGTCTGGAGACAGATTTTAAACAGTTCTTTAAATATGCAGGTCCTGCAACAGTTATAGCAATAGGAGGAGTTGTTGTACCTTTTGTCCTTGGTGTATTAGCAACTGTTATTTTTGTTCCGGAAGTGACACATTTTGCTCAACCTGAAGCCCTTTTTATAGGTGCAACAATGGTTGCTACTTCAGTGGGTATTACAGCAAGAATTTTGAGTGATATAAAAAAGCTTGATACACCAGAGGGTGTTACTATTCTTGCAGGAGCCGTTGTAGATGATGTTCTTGGAATTCTTGTGCTGGCAATTGTTGTCGGGATTTCAAGAGGCGAAGGTGGTGTTTCAGGCAAGGAAATAGCATTTATAACTTTCAAAGCTGTTGGAGTATGGATTGCCATTATGGGGTTGGGCTTGCTGTTTTCAAAACAAATTGAGAAATTGATTAACTGGTTTAAAAGTGATGGTGCGTCTCTGGCGCTGGGTCTTGCATTTTGTTTTCTTGCATCTGGAATAGCTGAGTTATGTGGTCTTGCAGCTATTATAGGTTCTTATGCGATGGGTTTAGCCCTCTCAGATAGGAAAATATCTAATAAGCTGGTGAAATCTCTGGAGCCTGTTTTTTATTTTCTTGTGCCTGTATTTTTTGTTGTTATGGGAATGCTTGTAGATTTTGGCTCAATGTCTCAGGACATATTGTTCGGTGTTGTTTTAAGTATACTTGCTGTTATTTCAAAGGTTTTTGGTTGTGGATTGCCTTCTCTGGGTGTCGGTTTTAACAGGAGAGGAGCTATTAGAATTGGAATAGGTATGCTCCCGAGAGGAGAGGTTGCACTTATTGTAGCTGGAGTTGGTTTAGCTAATGGTGTTATACCCACAGATATGTTTGGTGTTGCTGTTATGATGACTATGGTTACTACACTTCTTGCCCCAATATTTCTTGTTCCTTTATTTGAAAAGGGAGGCTCAGGTTTAAAGAATAAAAATAAAAAAGAAATAAAAGCATGATTTCAGATGAACTATGGCAACAGGTCATAGATTATATTAAAAAAAGCAATCAATTTACACTAACGACCCATGTTAATCCTGATGGAGACGGGATAGGAAGCGAAATTGCTCTTTTTTATTTCCTGAGCAATCTTAAAAAAAAGGTCAGGGTAATTAATCATTCCCTGACTCCAAAAGTATATAGATTTTTAGACCCCGATTTAAAGATTATTGAAAATTTCTCAAAAGAGAAAAAAGAGTGGATTAATAAAAGCGATATTATTTTTATTCTTGATATAAGCACAAAAGAAAGGCTTGGAGACCTCGGAGTTCCTGTTAGTGAGAGTAGTGCTATCAAGATATGTTTTGACCATCATGCTTCCAGTGAAGCATTCAGTAATATTAATTTGATTGATGTTAATGCCTGTGCCACTGGAGAACTAATTTATGACCTGATTTATAAATATAATAATGCTTTTACTTCAGAAATAGTAGAAGCATTGTATATCTCTATCTTAACAGATACCGGTTCATTTCGCTTTTCTAATTCTACTGTAAGGTCTCACCTTATTACTGCTGAACTTATCAGGATGGGTATTAAACCACGAGAAATGTATGAAAAAGCTTATGAAATGAGTTCCTGGGAAAAAATATTTCTTTTTCGAGAAGCTTTATCTACCCTCAGTAAGGAAGGAGATGGTAAAATAGCATGTATGTATATAACCCAGGAAATGATGGAAAAGACCAGAGCAAAAAGGGAAGATATAGAGGGTTTTGTAGATTACTTAAATGTAATAAAAGATATTGAAGTTGCCCTTTTATTTGTAGAAGTTTTTAAAAGGGGAACAAAAGTAAGCTTAAGGTCTAAAGGAAGAATTGATGTAAATGAACTTGCTAAAATTTATGGTGGGGGAGGACATTATCATGCAGCAGGAATAATGATGCATAATGTTTCCCTCAAAGAAGCTATGAATATGGTTATTAATGTAGTTGATAAAAAAATTAAAGAGAAAATGAATGAAAATAAAGACTCTGGTTCTCAGTCCATTTCAGACTAATTGTTATATTCTGAGCTGTGAAAAAACAAACGAAGGAATAGTTATTGACCCTGCTGATGAAGGAGAGACTATTGCAGGGACTATTAAAGAATTAAAAATCAGGTTGAAATATGTATTAATCACCCATGCTCATTTAGATCATATTATGGGATTATTAGAACTAAAAAACAATATATCCGACTTAATTGCAATGATGGATAAAAAAGAAAAAGGAGTCTTAAAAAATCTTCCATATCAAGCTGCGATGTTTGGAATGCAGGTTTCTAAGGAAATTCCTGTTATAGATAAATTTGTAAAAGAGGGTGATATTATAAAGTTTGGTGAAGAAACTCTATCAGTTATTGAGCTTCCCGGACATTCTCCGGGAGGAATCGGATTTATGGGAAAAAAGATGGTATTTGTTGGTGATACTCTGTTTCAGGGAAGTATTGGAAGAACAGACCTTTATGGTGGTTCTTATGAGAAACTTATTGACTCCATAAAGACAAAATTATTCACTCTTAATGATGATATAATCGTTTATCCGGGTCACGGACCTGCCACAACAATAGGAAACGAAAAAAAGAACAATCCGTTTTTTACCGAAGAAGGATTTTTTAGATATATTTAATTTTTATGAATTCAAGAGAACGTTTTTTAAAAACGTGCAGATTTGAAAAACCTGATAGAGTCTTCTTAAAACCTCAGTGGATATGGAAGGAAACACTTAAAAGATGGAGAGACGAAGGATTGCCTCAGGATAGACACTGGCACGAATTCTTCGGATTTGATAGATATGAACAAATACCAATAAACTTTGAAATCATACCTCTCTTTGATGAAAAAATAGTTGAAGCTAATAGAAAAAAAAGAGTAATTATTGACAGATTTGGTGTAAAAAAGAGAGAATTCCACGAAAATCCTGAGTTATCTATGCCTCAATACATTGAATTTCCGGTAAAAGATTCTAATGACTGGAAAGAAATAAAAAAGAGATTTAATGCTAATGCACCAGTGAGATATCCTCTATGGTGGGAAGATTGTAAAAGATGCTGGAAAAACAGGGATTACCCTCTGGGAATACACACTGGTTCTTTTTTTGGAAGGCTAAGGAGTTTGATGGGGCTTGAAACTCTTTTGTATTTTC
Organism: Candidatus Zhuqueibacterota bacterium; assembly: GCA_003644825.1. Taxonomy (GTDB): domain Bacteria; phylum SM23-31; class SM23-31; order B21-G16; family B21-G16; genus B21-G16. The sequence continues at coordinate 3,601 of QNDJ01000102.1, forward strand.
TGTATGACCAGCCAGAGTTAATAAAAGAAATGCTGGCATTTTTTACTGATTTTTATCTCGATGTTATATATAAAGCGGTAAAAGAAGTTGAGCTGGATTATGCCCTTTTCTGGGAGGATATGGCTTTTAAAACAGGCCCTCTTATTTCTCCGCGTCATTTTAAAGAGTTTATGCTTCCCTGCTACAAAAGGGTTACAAAGTTTCTTAGAGCAAATGGAATAGATATAATTCTGGTTGATAGTGATGGGAATACAGACCTTCTTGTAGACCTCTGGATGGAAGGAGGTATTAGTGGAGAATATCCCCTTGAAGTAGCTGCAGGAGTTAATGCTATTGAAAGAAGAAAAAAATACCCAAACCTGATACTTATAGGTAATATAGACAAAAGAACCCTTGCAAAAAATAAAAAAGCAATTAAAGAAGAGGTAATGTCAAAGGTGCCTTATCTTCTTTTAAAGAGAGGATACCTTCCATTTTTAGACCATTCAGTTCCACCAGATGTACCTCTTGAGAATTTTATATATTACCTTGACTTAATAAAAAAGTTAATCAGTTGAAATCAAATGAAAGGGCGAAAAACCGAACTCTCAAAAGAATTAGCTCTATTTGATGCTGTATCTATTATTGTGGGAATAATAGTAGGAACAGGTATTTTTATTGTGCCTGGTTTGGTTGCCGGGTATCTTCCATCATCCGGTATGATTATGCTTGTATGGATTGCTGGTGGGGTATTAACTCTTTTTGGTGTTTTTTCGTTTATGGAGCTTTCATCTTCATTCCCGGAGACAGGAGGAATCTATATATATTTAAAAGAATCAATGGGTTCTTTAGGTGGTTTTCTTTTTGGCTGGGCGAGTTTATTGATACTTAGATCGGGCAGTATAGCTGCTATGTCTGTAGCTTTTGCTATGTACACCAGATATTTTTTTCCTCTATCCAGGTTCGGGATTAGTATTGTGGCTTCTATTGTTATACTAATTTTATCCTGTGTTAATTATATAGGTGTGAAATCCGGAAGCAGAGTACAGAATTTTTTTACTTCGGCTAAGGTAATTGCTCTGGGTTTACTTGTTTTTACAGGATTTTTTTTAAAGAAAGGAGATATTCATAACTTTGAGCCATTTTTACCTTCAGAGTTCGGATGGAATATGATTTCATTTTTTGGAATGGCTATGATATCTGTATTGTGGACTTTCGATGGCTGGGCAGACCTGAGTTATATTTCGGGAGAAGTAAAAAACCCTGAGAAAAATCTTCCTTTAGCACTCATAATTGGAACTATAATAGTAACTGTAATTTTTTTATTAGTTAATCTTTTATATATTTATCTCATACCAGTAATGAATATAAAAAACTCAGAGCTAATAGCATCGGATGCTGCTGTAAAGATTATGGGTGGGGGTGGTGGTACGGTTATTACAATTCTTATACTTATAACTATATTTGGTGCCATTAATGGTTCAATTATGACAGGACCCAGGATATTTTATGCTCAGGCAAAAGATGGTCTCTTTTTTAAATGGATTGGTAAAATCCATCCGAAATACGGGACCCCTTCATCCGCTATAATTATCCAGGCAGTACTTATGATTATAATGGTATTTTCCGGGACTTTTGAAGAATTAATGAATTGTTATATATTTATGATGGTTATATTTTATATTTTATGTATTATTGGATTATTCATTTTAAGAAAAAAGAAACCTGAACTTAAAAGACCTCAAAAGACTATTGGTTATCCGTTTACTTCAGCAATATTCTTAATAATTATGATTATAATGTTAGTTAATACAACATATAAGAAGCCTGTAGAATCTATTATTAGCTTTCTGGTATTAATTGCTGGCATACCTGTTTATTATTTTTTTAAAAAAGAGGAGGGCAAATAAAATGATTTCTGCTTTACAAATTCTGTCAGCAAGCAAGAGGATTAAACCTTTTATAATTGAAACTCCTCTTGAATATTCTCCTTATTACAGCAGTGAGTGTGGTGGTAATATATATTTTAAAATGGAACATCTTCAAATTACGGGTTCTTTCAAATTAAGGGGTGCATTTAACTCACTTATGAGTTTAACACCTGAAGAAAAAGAAAATGGAATCATTGCAGTTTCTGCTGGAAATCATGCTCTCGGGATTGCTTATGTTTCAACACTTATTGGTGTGGACAGCACAATAGTTTTACCTGAGAATGCAAGCAAAGCTAAGGTAGATGCACTAAAATTTTATAATGTAAAACTTGAGTTTTGTGGTAGTGATTACGATTCTGCTGAACTTGCAGCGAGAAAAATGGAAAAAGAAACAGGCAAAACTATGATATCAGGTTATAATGATAAGAATGTTATTATGGGGCAGGGTACTATTGGTGTTGAAGTTATGAATCGGTTACCGGAGGTTGATATTGTTCTTGTTCCTATCGGAGGAGGTGGACTTATCTCCGGAGTGGCAATTTATCTAAAGGAAATTAATCCAAATATTCAGGTAATCGGTGTTCAAACTGATACTTCTCCAGCAATGTATGAATCCATAAAAGCGGGGAAAATTGTGACTGTAGAAGTTAAAGATACAATAGCTGATGGTCTTGCAGGACAGATCGAAAAAGACTCCATAACTTTTGATATTGTGAAAAATTATGTAAATGATATTTTACTTGTTGATGAAAAAGAAATAAAAAAAGCTATTTCTCAATTTCTTGATAAACAGCATCAACTTATAGAAGGTTCGGCTGCCGTAATTCCTGCAGCAATATTAAAATATAGAAATATTTTCAACAATAAAAATGTCGTAGGAGTTTTGTCAGGTAGAAATATAGATCTTAAATCGCTAAAAAATATATTATCTTGAAAAGTTTCATTATTAGTAGATGATATAAATGGAATAATTA
>QNDJ01000103.1 GCA_003644825.1 Candidatus Zhuqueibacterota bacterium
AAATAACATATTGAAATATGTAAATATTGCCAGTGTAATACTGGTCGTTATTGATTCTCAGGAGAAAGTAATCTTCATAAATAAAAAAGGATGTGAAATATTAGGTTACACCGAAGATGAAATCATCGGTAAAAACTGGTTCGATAACTTCATTCCAAAAGATATAAAAGACAAAGTAAAATCTACATTTAGAACGTTAATGTCTGAAAAAGTTGAACCGGTTAAATATTTTGAAAACCCCATACTGACAAAAGATGGTACCGAAAAAATAATTGCATGGTATAATACTATATTAAAAAATGAGAAAGGTGAAATATATGCCACCCTCAGTTCCGGAGAAGATATAACTGAGCGAAAAAATGTTGAGAATGCATTACATCATCGGCTTAAGATTGAGAAGCTTATTGCTTCCATTTCAACAAATTTTATTAATCTTTCTCCAGATGAAATCGATAATGGAATAAACAGTGCATTAAAGAAAATCGGAGAATTCAGCGGTGTAGATAGAACATACATTTTTCAATTTTCACCTGATAAAACAAAAATAAGCAATACCTATGAATGGTGTGCTGAAGGAATAGAACCCCAGAAAGAAAATCTACAAAATCTGCCAGCAGAGAAGTTCAAATGGTGGATGAACAAACTCAATAAACTTGAAAATATTTATATCCAGGAAGTAGAAAATCTTCCACCTGAAGCAGAAAATGAAAAAGAAATATTACAGGCACAAAACATCAGGTCTCTTATTGTCGTACCAATGGTTCATTCTGGTTCTCTTATCGGATTTCTGGGTTTTGATTCAGTTAAAAAAATAAAAAAATGGCCCGATGCAGATATTAAGCTCATCAGAATGCTCGGTGAGATTTTTGTCAATGCTATAATACAGAAAGAGAAAGAAAAAAAATTGATGGAAAGTGAGAAAAAATACCGGGAATTTGTTGAAAACTCGCCCAATCCTATATTCTCTGTTGATAAAAATGGGACCATACTTACCTGGAATAGAGCCTGCAAAGAAATATTCAAATATGATGAGAACGAAATTATTGGTGAAAAATATCATAAACTATTGATCAACCAGGAAGACGCCTCATATTTTGACAAAATTCTGAATATAGTATTTCAAAATTGTTGTCTAAAAGATGTGGATATTTCCTTCAGGTGTAAGGATGGAACAAAAAAGTTTATGATTTCGAGAATATATCCTTTCTACAATGACAAAGGAAAAGTACACGGAAGTGTATTTGCAAATACTGATATAACTGAAAGAAAAGAAACTGAAAGAAAACTCCAGGAAAGTGAAAAACGGTATAAAATGTTGCTTAATGCAATTACAAGCTATGTTTACACTGTTTACATAGAAGATGGTAAGCCTGTAAAAACCTATCATGGACCAAGGTGTGTCGGAGTTACAGGTTATACTTCTGAAGAATATGAAGCAAATCCATTTTTATGGATTAATATGGTAGATGAAAGAGATAGAGAACTTGTTAGAAAACAGGCTGAACAGGTCGTGAATGGAAAAATAGTGCAGCGACTGGAACATAGAATCATTCATAAAAATGGAACGATTCGATGGGTTCGCAATACAATTGTTCCCCATTACAATGAAAATGGAGAAATGATTTCCTATGATGGCATTATTGAAGATATAACTGATCAAAAATTAGCTGAAGAGGCTCTCAGGGAAAGCGAGGAAAAATACCGTCATCTTATACAAAATTCAAATGATGCAATTTTCCTGTTTTACAATAATAAATTTGAAATCATAAACAGTAAATTCAAGGAAATGTTCGGGGTTTCTGATGAAGAAATCAACAAACCAGAATTTGATTTTATGAGTTTTATTACATCAGAAAACAGGTCTAAAATCAAAGAAAAATTTCAGTGTATAATGAATGGAGATAAATTTGAACCAAAATTCGAATTCACCATCTCCTCCAGACACGGAAAAAAAATTGAAATTGAAGCATCTGTTTCTCAAATAAAATATAAGAATGGATTTGCTATACAGGGAATCCTGAGGGATATTACCGAACGTAAAAAAATAGAGGAAGAATTATTGAAAGCAAAAAAACTTGAATCTCTTGGTATTCTGGCTGGCGGTATTGCTCACGATTTCAATAATATCCTGACAGCAATCCTTGGTAATATATCCCTTGCAAAATTATATGTTAGTTCAAACGAAAAAGTTCACAAGTTATTGTCAAAAGCAGAAAAAGCTTCAATACGTGCTCAGGATTTAACAAAACAGTTATTAACCTTTTCAAAAGGTGGGGCACCCATCAAAAAAACTGCAAATATCGTGGAACTCATAAAAGATTCAGCCAGTTTTGCTCTTCGTGGTTCAAACGTTAAATGCAATTTCTCAATACCCCAAAATTTATGGACTGCAGATATTGATGAAGGACAAATAAGTCAGGTAATCTATAATCTTGTAATCAATGCCAATCAGGCTATGCCCAATGGTGGAACTATCAATATAAAAGTTGAAAATACCATCCTAAATAATGAATATCCTCTGCCTCTAAAAGAAGGGAAATATATTAAAATCTCTGTTGAAGATAATGGAATAGGAATACCCGAAGAACATCTCCAGAAAATATTTGACCCTTATTTCACTACAAAAGAAAAAGGAAGCGGGCTCGGCTTAGCTACGTGTTATTCCATTATTAAAAGACACGGCGGATTGATAACAGTTGAATCTAAACCAGGAATCGGAACCATATTTTATATTTATCTTCCAGCTTCACAAAAAGAAGTATCCGAAAAGAAGAGTGTTGAAAAAAAACCATTAAAGGGCAATGGCAGAATCCTTATTATGGATGATGATGAAATTGTGAGAAATGTTATCGGAAGTATGCTTAAACATATAGGGTATGATATAGAATTTGCAAAAGATGGCAATGAAGCTATTGAACTTTACAAAAACGCTAAAAACTCAGGGGTCCCTTTCAATGCTGTTATTATGGATTTAACAATTCCCGGGGGTATGGGTGGCAAAGAAGCAATTAAAAAGCTAATTAAAATTGACCCTGATGTAAAAGCTATAGTTTCAAGTGGTTATTCCAATGACCCTATAATGTCCAGTTTCAAAGAATATGGTTTTTGTGGTGTTATTACCAAGCCATTCAAAATAGAAGAGTTAAACAATATTTTAAACGAAATAATATCATAAAATAACTTTACTAACTATTTGATATTTTAAAAAAATATGTTAATTTATAACAATTAGAATGAATAAAAAAATTTGATTAATCTCAGAATTCAAATTGAAAACAAATCTTCTATTATGAGGTGAAAAATGGCAAAAAAATATGTTTATTTCTTTGGTGATGGCAAAGCAGAGGGTAATAAGGATATGAAAAATCTTCTCGGGGGTAAAGGAGCAAACCTTGCAGAAATGACAAACCTTAATATTCCTGTTCCTGCTGGTTTCACTATTTTAACTGAAGTATGTACTGAATACTATAAAAATAACGAAAAATATCCAGAAGGACTGATAGAACAGGTAAAAGAAAACCTTAAAAAAGTAGAAAAATGTATGAATGCCAGATTTGGAGACCCGACAAATCCATTATTGGTTTCTGTAAGGTCAGGTGCAAGGGTATCAATGCCAGGAATGATGGACACAGTTCTCAATATCGGGTTAAATGACAGAAGTATCAAGGGATTAATAAATCAAACTAAAAATGAAAAATTCGCCTATGATAGTTACAGAAGATTTATCCAGATGTATGGTGATGTTGTTCTTGGAATAGAACATAATAAATTTGAAAAAATTCTGGAAAAAGCAAGAAAAAGAAAAAATGTAAGGCACGAAAAAGACCTTGACGTTGAAGACCTGAAAGAGATTGTTCTTGAATATAAAGAACTGGTAAAAAAAGAAACAGGTTCTCCATTTCCTGATGACCCGGAAGACCAGTTATGGGGTGCAATAGGTGCGGTCTTCAAATCCTGGAATAATAAAAGAGCAATAAATTATAGAAAAATTAACAATATACCTGATGATTGGGGCACGGCTGTTAATGTTCAAGCTATGGTTTATGGAAATATGGGAAACGACAGTGCTACAGGGGTCGCATTTACAAGAGACCCGGCTACTGGAGAAAGCAGATTCTATGGTGAATTCCTTTTAAATGCCCAGGGTGAAGATGTTGTTGCAGGGATTCGCACACCTCTACCAATTAACCTGGTAAGTAAAAAAGTTGATTCTGAGCTTTCTCTTGAAGAAATGATGCCAGAAGTCTACAGAGAACTTGAAGGTATAAGGAATAAACTGGAAAAACATTACAAAGACCTTCAGGATATTGAGTTCACAATACAGAAAGGAAAACTATGGATGCTTCAGACAAGGTCCGGAAAGAGAACAGGATTTGCAGCTCTAAGAATTGCTGTTGAAATGGTCGAAGAAGGATTAATCGATGAAAAAACCGCAATTACAAGGGTCGAACCCCAGCACATTATTCACCTTCTTGCTCCGGTATTTGACCCCAGAGAAAAAGAAAAAGCCCTAAAAGAAGGAAGATTTCTTGCAAAAGGACTTAATGCAGGACCAGGAGCCGCTTCAGGAAAAATAGTATTTAACCCGGACAGAGCCGAAATATTAAATGGTAAGGGAGAAAAGGTAATCCTTGTAAGAATAGAAACTTCTCCTGAAGATATACATGGAATGAAAGCGGCTGAAGGTATTTTAACTTCAAGGGGAGGTATGACATCTCACGCTGCTCTTGTGGCAAGGGGAATGGGGAAAAGTTGTGTTGTGGGTTGCAGTGACCTCGATATCAACTACGATGAAAAAATCGTAACCGTCAACAATAAAATCCTGAAAGAAGGCGACTATATATCCATTGATGGAACTACTGGAGAAGTTATCGATGGAAAAATTCTAACAAAAGATTCAGAAATTCTTCAGGTTCTTATAAAGAAAACTATGAAAGAAGAAGATTCAAAGATTTATCAGCAGTTTAAAAAATTCTTTACCTGGGTGGATAAATACAGAACTATGAAAATTAGAACAAATGCTGATACACCTGAAGATGCATCCAATGCTCTGGTATTTGGTGCTGAAGGCATTGGATTATGCAGAACAGAGCATATGTTCTTCGATGAAGACAGAATTGACACAATGAGAGAAATGATTCTTGCCGAAAACACCGAAGGAAGAAAAAAAGCATTGAGTAAGCTACTTCCTATGCAAAGAGAGGATTTTATTAAAATTTTCAGGGTTATGAATGGCTTACCCGTTACCATTAGAACCCTTGACCCACCACTCCATGAATTTTTGCCCCATAAAGATGTAGAAATAGAAAAACTCGCTCAAAAAACAGGTGTCCCATTTGAGACCCTGAAATCTAAAGTCGAAAGCCTTAAAGAAGCCAATCCTATGCTCGGACATAGAGGTTGCAGGCTGGGCATAGTTTATCCTGAAATAACTGAAATGCAGGCTCAGGCAATATTTGAAGCTGCCGTTGCAGTTAAAAAGGAAGGCGTTAAGGTAATACCAGAAGTTATGATACCTCTTGTTGGTGATGTTAAGGAACTGAAAAAACAAAAAGAAATCGTGGTCAGGAAGGCAGAAGAAATAATGAAAAGAGAAAATGAAAAAATTGATTACCTTGTAGGAACAATGATTGAAATTCCAAGAGCTGCATTAACAGCGGATAAAATTGCAGAAGAGGCAGAGTTTTTCTCCTTCGGAACAAATGACCTTACCCAGACAACTTTCGGAATATCAAGAGATGATGCAGCCCATTTTCTTCCATTTTATATGAGAGAAGGTTTATTAAAAAACGACCCCTTTGAAACCCTTGATTTTGAAGGTGTAGGACAATTGCTTAAACTGGGCGTTGAAAGAGGAAGAAAAACAAAAAATAACCTGAAAATCGGTATATGTGGTGAGCACGGTGGTGACCCGGAAACCGTTAAATTCTGCTTCAGAATAGGGCTTAATTATGTCAGTTGTTCTCCATTCAGAGTCCCGGTAGCAAGACTGGCTGCTGCTCAGGAAAATATCGTTGAAAAATAAATCAACGAATACTTTGAAAATAAAATGAACTTTGATTTATTGAACAATCAAATAGATGGTAAAATTTTATTGAAAATTTGCTTATTTATTTATCAGGTGTCTATATAAAAACGTTAGAACTATTATTATCATAGGGGCACAGGTGAAGTAATACTACTCTATAACCATATATATAGGTTGCGGCAATATTCTAACCTGATAGAAACTGATTGTTTTAAAAACTCTCGTTATACAGGTTTTTCTGGGTCAGGCAGGGATGCCTGACCTACAATCACTGATATACTATGTACATTGAAAGAGTATTTGTTTGTTAATAGTTTTCATAAAGTAAAAAGATTGTTTAATCATCCTAAATTATCAGGATTCCACTTAATGGTATTTAAACGGGGGTGTATACCCTCACAATAACAGGCATATTGACATTACTATTGTAAATAAGGTAATCCATTTTATAT
>QNDJ01000104.1 GCA_003644825.1 Candidatus Zhuqueibacterota bacterium
AAAAAGAAAATCTATTTTCATTTAAACTATTAGTTTAAATGAATGGTAAATTTTATTGTTATTTAACAAAATATACTTGACACTTTAAGAATATTTTATTATATTTCCTATAACTTTTCTTCAATTTTAAACTTAAGGTGAGGTTATTATGGATACCATTGATTCCATCAAAACAAAAAACTTTTTTTACAATGTTGATGAAATCAAGGCAAAAAATAATATTATTCAGGTAGCAAGGGAACTGGGGATAAAGGTAAATAAAAGTGTCATACGTTGCATAAAACATTATCAACATAAAGATAGCAACGGGTATCCTTCAATGAGTTTCAATCCGATAAAGAACACATTCAAGTGCTGGGTCTGTCCTAATGTTGGCGGTGATGTTATTGACCTGGTTATGCAGTATAAAAATGTATCCAGAGAAAAAGCCCTGGAATACCTCGCTGTAAGGGCTGGATTAAAATCCAGCAATTCATCCGAAACAAAACAGAATGGAAATGATGGAAAAAGCAAAGATGAAATAGTTGAATCCTATTATCGAGATTTCATTGAAGGTATGGATAAATCCGGAGGGCTTGAAGCATTAGCTTTTGTTTCATTAAAAGGTGGAACAGGGAAAAGTATGATTGTTAATAATCTTGCCACAATTTTCTCTTTAATAACGAAGTACATTGCTGAAACTGAAAAAAAAGAACTCCAGTATGTTGAACTCATTGACCTTGATTTTGGAAAGCCTGACCAGAGAATATTAACAGGTATTGAGCCTGAATTCTACCTCGAAGATATCTTCTATAACAGAGATAGTAACCTCGGATGGAAAGACGTAAGAGCAAAAACAAAACTACCCAACCTTAATTTAATATCTTCCTGTCCTGTAAGAAAAGCCCAATCTCTTTTCTATATGCATAAAAACGAAATATTATTTATGATGAACGATTCCAATGCCAATATAAAATTGACAGATTTTGGTGGTGGTATCAGCAATGATATCCTTGATTTCCTGATGAATATAAGGTGTAAAATATGTGTTGTTAACGATGAGGTAACTTCTAAAGAAGCAATTTTCAATTTGATTCTAACAATAATTTACGACCAGCTCAAAAAAAGTTTTCAGGGGAAAAAAGAAATATATCATTTTCTCGACAATTTAAGATTATGTAGAAAAAATGGATTTACCATTGAAAACCTTATGGAAGAGCTTGATAAGCTGGATAAAAAAAATACAGCAAGAGACAGTATTGAACAGTTTTACAGCAAATTCATAGAACCAATTAAAAAGAAGTTAGGTTGTAACTGGATTATCCTCGGTGATAAAAATCATAAGGATTTAAGAAAAGAAATAGAGCTTATCGGAAATAAAATAAAAGACCTGCTCTTTAAAGAATCAAATAATGGTAAAAGTATCTCTTTTGCTGAAAAAACAGAACTTTACAAACAATACACAGAACTAAAAAAAGAGGCTGTAAGGTTCGATTCATACAAAAATAAACTTGATAATATTCTTCATACTAACAGGTTTGGAATTATCGTAAATAAAACAAATCCTGAAAAAGCAATTAGCATTTATAATGAGATAGCCCAGAAAGTAAAATATTTCCTTGGAATTAAAGTTGGTTATCTCGGAAATATTAAAGAAAGCGATTCTCTGAGGAATATTTCCAATTACCGGATGCCTTATGTTATATACAATTATGAAGATAATGCTCTAATTGATTTATATTCAATATCCGATAGAATTCTTGGACTGAAGGAACAATCTACTGAAAAAATAATCTACTCCCAGAAAGATTTTATCAAAGATATTAAGTACAACTGGTAAAAATCTTCTTGACATTTGACAAATTATTATTATCTTTAATAAAAGCCTTTTCTTGTAATAATGAGAAGGGCTTTTTATTTATGTAACTTATTGAAGGAACAATAATTATGAAGAGAGTTTTAACAGTAAAGCAGATGAGAAATATTGATTCTTACACCATTAATGAACTGGGAATACCCGGTATGGTTTTAATGGAAAGGGCAGCACTGGCTGTGGTCGATGAAATCAGAGACTACCTTGGTTCTTTAAAAAATAAAAGGATACTGATTTTTTGTGGAAGCGGGAATAACGGTGGCGATGGTTTTGCAGCTGCAAGAGAATTAATCATTAAAGAAGCAGATGTGAAAATTTATGTTTGTACTGAAAAAGAAAAAATAAAAGGTGATGCCCTGATTAATCTACAAATCCTGGAAAAAGAAGGATTCAATCCTGTATTTATCAATGGTGTGGATGAAATATCTCCTATGGATTTTAAGTGTGACGTCATTGTTGATGCACTCCTTGGAACAGGAATTAAGGGTCCCGTCAGGGGTCTATATAAAAAAGTAATTGACCTTATAAATGAAACAGGAATCCCAGTTATATCTGTAGATATTCCTTCAGGATTAAACTGCAACACAGGAAGATTTGAAGGAGCCTGTATCAAAGCTGAAAGAACAGTTACAATGGGGGCTCTTAAAAGAGCTCATTTAATATCACCAGGGAGAGAACTCTCGGGAAAAGTTAAAATCGCTGATATTGGATTCTCGGAAAATTCTTTCAACAGGGAAAATATAAAATTGAACCTCATTGAAAAGGATGATGTTAAAAATTTATTACCCCAAAGAGAAAAAACATTTCATAAGGGGGATTGTGGAAAACTATTCATTCTATCTGGCTCGATAGGAATGACAGGTGCAGCTACTCTTCTTTCTCTTTCAGCTATGAGGATTGGAGCCGGGCTTGCAGTTCTTGGTATACCCAGAAGCCTCAACCCAATTCTTGAAGAAAAATTGACCGAGGTTATGACTCTTCCCCTGCCAGAAACTCCCTATGGAAGCCTTTCACTGAAAGGTAAAAACCAGATCTTAGAAATGCTGGACTGGGCAAATGCAGTTGCTATTGGTCCCGGTATTTCAAGAAAAGAAGAAACCCTTCAATTAATTGTTGAGATTGTTAAAAACATTAAAAAGCCCCTCATACTTGATGCAGATGGAATATATCCTTTCTATGAAAATTTAGATATACTGAAAAAGTTAGAACCCGAAATAATCATTACTCCCCACCATGGTGAACTGGCTCATCTTATCGGTAAGCCTATAAACGAAATTGAAAAAGATAGAATAAAAACTGCGGTGGAAATTGCTCGTGAATTAGACCTGGTATTGCTTTTGAAGGGTTCACCAACTCTTATTTCAACAGAAACAGGAGAATGTTTTATTTCGAACACAGGTAATCCGGGAATGGCTACAGGAGGTTCCGGAGACGTCCTGACAGGAATGATAGCAGGGCTTGTAACTCAGGGTCTCAGTGTAAGAGATGCAGGAATTTGTGGCGCTTACCTTCATGGCCTTGCCGGTGACCTCGCTGAAAAAGAGTTTGGAGAAATGGGGCTCATCGCAGGCGATATTATGAATAAAATACCTCTTTCTCTTAAACTCACATTAAATTGACAATTTTATGAATAAACAAAATCTCATTGATTTCACCAGATATAAACTACCGGTCATTGTATGGGGGCTGACAATAATTGGAGTATCTTCAATACCCGATTTCCCCCCTATTAACACCGAAAAAAACAATCTTGATAAACTGGCTCATTTAATCGAATACGGAATTTTTACCTATTTATTAGCAAGGGCTTTCTACTTTAGTAAAAAGAATTTTTTCAGGAGAAAAGCTATAATTCTGACCCCGTTTATAAGTGTGATTTTTGCCGCAGGAGACGAAATTCATCAACTCGCAATACCAGGGCGTTTTGGCAGCCTGAATGATTTTTTTGCAGACCTCGGTGGTATTCTTCTGTCTTTATTTTTATTTATAAAAATTGTTAAACCTTTCAGTTATAATGAAAATAATCAAAAACACAGAGATTTTTAAAAGTGCAAAATGGGTAATCCTGAAAGATTTTTACGAAGATGGTGGTGAGCTATTTGAATACGTATTCTCAGAAGAAAAAAAGGATGATATATCTTTCTATATAAACATCGCCAGAGAAGTAGGTGGTGATATTCTGGAAATCGCCTGCGGCTCCGGAAGAATTCTTATTCCTATGGCTAAAAAGGGAATAAATGTTGTCGGTTTTGATAATTCTATGACAATGCTACGATTGGCAGACAAAAAAATTACCCAGAACAGGTTAAAGAAAAAAATACAAATTTTCCTTGCAGATATGACAGACTTTGCACTTAAAAAAAAGTTCAATATGGCATTTGTTGCTTATAATACATTCAATCATATTATTTCTCACGAAAAACAGATTAACACCCTTATGGCTGTAAACAATTCTCTTATATCCGGTGGAACTTTTGTTATGGAAGTCATTCCTTACAGAAAAATAAATTTCACAGGAATAGTATACAGACGAACTAAGTATAATAAAAACCTTAACTTAAAAATTGAAGCCTATTCATCAACCAATTATGACCATAAAAAGGATATTGAGATTGTAACCTGGTTCTACCTGATAAAAAAGGAAAAAAAAATCGAAAATATGTTCAGGTCTACATTTTTAAGAAAACTGATAAAGATGAATGATATTTATTCTATGCTCAAAAAATGTGGATTTACAAATATCAATTTATATGGAAATTACAACAGAGATGAAAATGCTGAAGAAAAAAAGATTTTCATCGCCAGAAAGAAATAATTTTATTGAATTTTAACGGAATTCTATTCCAGTTCCTCATCAAAAACTTCTTCTTCGTCTTCAGCCATTTTCTCTTCCTCTTCAGAGATTTCCTCTTCTTCCTCTTCCTCTTCTTCTTCTGGAATAGATGGTGCTTTACCCTTCTTTATCTTAATCAGGAAAAAAAGAACTCCAGCTATAACTAACAGACCTGCTGCAATACCAATTAAGATAAGCTTATTTCTGTAGAAAGGGGCTTTGACCAGTAGAGTTTTCTTTTCAGGTTGAGTCGTTGAAATTTTCTGTTCTGTCGGAGATTTTTCTGAAGGTGCCTGAACCTCTGCCGGTTGTTGAGTCTTTAAAACTTCCTTTATCCTTGGTGTATCAACATCAAGAGAAACAAGTAGGGTTTTATTTGCTACCTGAAACTTTACATTAATATCATCTGTATATTTTATTCTCATAGTGTTTTCTTTTGAACCGGGGGCTTGATATACCTCCATAGACGCCTTACTCGGAACAAGAGTTAATGGTTTTCCTTCTTTAAGTTCAGGTGCAACTGCTTTCAGAATCAGGTCAACGGTCTTCTCAAGATTTTTAGTAACTTTTTTCTGCTGTGCCAGACTCTTCTCAATATTACTTATCTTTCTTGAAAGACTCCTTAAATATTTTATCTCCGATCGAATTTGGTTTATCTCTTTAACAAGAGATTGAGCTTCCTCTTTTTTCTTTATCTTCTTTTGAGGGGGTTGAATTTTTTCTTTTTTAGCTGTAACTACAGGCATCCTCTGGGCTGGTTTTTCTTCAGTTAAAACTCCAACAAGGTCTTTCCATTTTATTTCAGCATTCCTCGTAATAACCCTTCCTTTTCCACCGTATTTTGTTGATTTAACAAGATTTATTCTTGCAATAAGAATTAATTTATCTCCAATTTCCTTTTTTGATATAGGATGAACAATCTTCTCTAACCGATAAATACCAAGTTTCTTACCGGGTTTATACTGGTAACCATTATCCCACAGGAAATAAACATCGTTTTTTTCAACTTTAGTAACAACACCACGAACAATTTTCTCACTCAGAATATCTAAATCAGAGGGTTCTTTTTCCTGTTTTTGAGTTAGTTTTCCGGATTTTTGTTCAGGCTGGATTCCCCCGGGTTCATTTTCAACTTCAAGGTCACCTCTTTGAAAAGCCGAAAGCTCAAGAAAATCTCCAACCTTTATATCACCACCTGAAGATATTATTTCCCCTGATGAAACATCCTTCCCTACCGAAGTTACACTTATTTTTCCCTTTAAAACCTTTTCACCTTCAATAAGCTCCCCGGTTGACGGATGGATTCTTGAAGGAAGCTGACGATAAACATCAAATATAAGTCCTTTCTCAACACCATCACTTTTACCAAGGTCAAAACTTACCCTGTTGCCCTGAATGTTCGTTATTATACCTTTTTGCGATAAAGTTCCTCTATTACCAATTTCATCTTTCTTCAAAGCAATTTCAACAAAATCACCCGGTTGGAAAAAGCTGATAGAAGATACAATCTTCCCTATAGAATGGTCTGTTGAAGAATTAATAATCTCAATTTGCCCTATAATGTTTTTTCCCTGTCCGAATTTTTCTCCTGTTACCGGATGGACAATATCCACCTTTCGGTAAACATTCATTTTTAGCCCTACAACAATACCATCCTCTATTCCCCAGTTTATTTCTACCCTATCATTGGTTACTTTTACTATTTTTCCTTCTTCAAAGAATACCGGATAAGAAAAACCTGACAGTATTAGCAG
>QNDJ01000105.1 GCA_003644825.1 Candidatus Zhuqueibacterota bacterium
ATATAAATCAAGTAAAATTTTTTTAAATAAGGTTTGCAAAATTTTCTTTTTAACTTTAAATTTTATATTCAAAATAAGTTAACAAACGGAAGGTGAAGTTTTATGCAGGAAATAAAGATGCCCCAGTTAAACCTTACTGTTATTTCAGGGTATCTTGTTAAAGACCCAACCTTAAGGCATACATCGGGTGGTGTCCCGGTTTCAAATTTTTCTATTGCTCATACTAAAAGATTCAAGGATAATACTGGAATCTGGAAAGAAGAAACCTGCTACATAGGGGTGGTTGCCTGGCATAAACTCGCAGAAAGCTGTTATGAATTTCTTCGAAAGGGAAAAGCAGTTTTAATTACGGGAAATCTCCAGAGTAGAAGCGTCGAGTTCAATGATGGAACTATGAGAAATATCATCGAAATAAAAGCCTCTAAAATTCAGTTTCTGAACAAACTGAACGATATGGAGAAAGATATTGAAACCCTATTTGAAGAAGGAGATGAATTACCTTTTAAAAACGACATTTGACTGGAAATAACTCTTTTATTTTATATGGAGGAAGTAAATTTGGAAATATTAGAAAAATTATCCGAAAACCTGATTTCAGGACAGGATAAGATTGTCGAGAAACTGGTTCAGAAAGCTCTTAACGAAAATATCTCAGCAAATGAAATACTGCAAAAAGGGCTTATAAAAGGAATGGATGTTGTCGGTGAAAAGTTTAAAAATAACGAGTTTTATATACCGGAGGTATTAATTGCAGCAAGAGCTATGAAAGCCGGTATGACTTTGCTGAAACCATCTCTTGTAAAAACAGGTGTAAAACCTGTCGGTAAAATGGTCATTGGAACCATAAAAGGAGACCTCCATGATATAGGAAAAAACCTTGTTGCAATGATGATGGAGGGAGCAGGCTTTGAAATTTATGACCTTACTGTGGATGTATCACCAGAAAAATTTATTGAAAAAGTAAAAGAAACAAATGCTAAATTAATCGGTATGTCCGCCCTGTTAACCACAACAATGGTAAATATGAAAGCTACAATCGATGCTCTAAAAGAAAATAATCTCAGAGAAAAAGTGAAAGTAATAATCGGAGGTGCCCCTGTAACTCAGGAATTTGCAGATGAAATAGGAGCAGATGCTTTTGCCCCGGATGCAGCATCTGCTGTAGAAAAAGTTAAAGAATTAATCAAATAAAATACCTTTCCTGAAATAAAGCCCTTCCAGAAAAAATATGAAAGTTTTGAGGCTGAATAAAGATAAAAAGTTTACGATTTCTGATGAAAATATTCCAGAAGCTAAAAACAATGAAGTATTGTTAAGAATTAAAAGTGTCGGTATATGTGCCTCGGATGTTCACTATTACCGGGATGGAAGAATAGGACCTACTGTTATCACCGACCCAATCATACCGGGGCATGAATTCTCTGGCGAAATTGTAGAAAACGGAAAAGATGTAAAAGAGCTTAAACCCGGAATGAGGGTAGCAGTTGACCCGGCTATTCCCTGTGGAAAATGCGAATTCTGTATCGAAGGAAACACCAATCTTTGCCCTGAAATCAGGTTCTGTGGAACCCCGCCAACAGACGGAGCATTGAGAGAATTCGTTGCTTATCCTGAAAATCTGGTATTTCCTCTTCCGAAAACCATTTCTCTTGATGAAGGAGCGATTCTCGAAACTTTAGGAGTATGTTTGCACTCAATTGACCTGGGAAAAATTAAAACAGCCTGGACTGCTGGCGTTATCGGTACTGGACCAATAGGGCTTTTAATAATTCAGTTGTCGAAGCTTTCCGGTTTAAAAGAAATATATGCAACAGACCTTCTCGATTACAGGTTATCTATTGCAAGAAAATTTGGCGCGGATGTAACACTAAATCCACAAAAGGAAAATGTGTCTGAAAAAATTTTGAGGCTCACTAAATCAAGAGGTGTTGATGTTGTTTTTGAAGCTGCTGGTTCGGTTGATACACTCCAGCAATGCGTTGAAATTGCTAAACCTGGAGGAAAAGTTATAATTATTGGAATCTGCCCGGAAGACATAATAAGGTTTAAATCATCCACAGCAAGAAGAAAAGGCCTAACAATCAAACTTGTAAGAAGAATGAAAAATATATACCCAAGAGCAATATCTCTTGTCGAAAAAAAATTGATTAATTTAAAATCGATTATTACTCATAATTTTAGTCTTTACGAAACCGAAAAAGCTTTTAAAACTGTTAAATTATATGAAAATGGTGTGATTAAAGCAATAATAAATATTTAACTTGACAATTCAAATTTTTTTTTTATTTTAGTAGATTGTAGACAGTGTGAAAAAATATCCTGTTCAAATTCCTGTGATACTTATCTGCTCGAAAAATTCATCCTGGAAAAATTAATTCTCAATCTTGAATTTTAAATTAAAAATTATGTTTAACTATTTATTAAGGAGGGGTTAAAAAATGAATAAATTAAAAATTTTTCTTGTTGGTTTAGGGTTATTCATATATAGTGGTGGGTTAATGCTTTTACTTTATCTTGTATTTATTAAAACAGGAGAGGCGACCCGACCTGCTATTCAGGATTTTCTTATAGCTCTCTTTATGGGTGGAATAGGAAGCCTGATTTATATTAATGCTTCCTTTTCGTATCATGTAAGCAAAAAAACATTTGATATTACCTGGGGATGGTGGTACCTATTTGGTCCAATTAACGGTATGTTTTTTGCCGTTATTATGCTTTTCCTTCTGAAAGCTGTAATGCTTGCTGTATTTCCAAGTGCTTCTGAAGCTACTGATATGAACAATTTTGCTGTTGGAGCATACGCCGGGTTCATAGGGCTTTTTGCAAAACAGGGAACTGATAAACTTAGAGAAATCTTTGAAGAATTATTCATAACAAAAGAAGAAAAAACAAAAACTAAACCTGCTGCAAAGTAATAGAAATTTTTGAACTCCTTCCCGTAATAACAAAATCTCTATAGTATATATTAATGGGAAGGAGTTCTATTATTATAATATACCCTCACAATCGAACAAATTTTTCTTGTAATCTACAAACAAATAGATTATATTTTTAATGTGAGAGAGGAAATTAATAACTGGTTTAAACAGTCTTTAGCTGACTTAAAAACTGCAAAAGATATCATTAAAACAGATAATTACTACGCTTCTGTATTTTTCTGTCATCAATCAGTTGAAAAAGGACTGAATGCGCTGAGCCTGAAATTACATAGAAAAACTTTTAATACACATAATCTCGTAGTGTTCGGTAAAAGAGTGGATATTCCTGAGAAATACTTATCCTGGTTAAGAGAGCTTAATCCATCTTATATTGTAACCAGATATCCAGATGCAGCAAATGGAATTCCAGCCGAAATGTATGACAAAGATATAGCTGAAAAACATTCCAAATACGCTGAGGAAATCATCCAGTGGATAAAAAAACAGATCCAAAAATAGTTAATTTCTTAAATGAAGTTAATAAAGAATTTAAGCTGGTCAGGGTAATACTATTTGGTTCTCGTGCCAGGGCAGATTATTTTATAAGTAGTGATTATGACATAATTCTCGTTTCTCCTGACTTTAAAAACTTTAATTTCCACGAAAGAATATCCGAAGTTTATAAATACTGGAATGAAGAAGAAGACCTTGAGCCACTTTGTTATACTCCAGAAGAGTTTGAAAAAAAAAGTAGACAGATTTGCATTGTTTCAAAAGCAATTGAAGAAGGCATTGAAATAAAATTATGAAATCTACTCCATCCTGTTTACCCTGTTATTTAAAACAGGCATTATCAGCAATAAAAGAGATTACCGAAGACAGAAATTCCCGGTATGAAATCCTGAAAAAAGTAAGTAGAATCCTGCCAGAATTGACAATGGATAAAACTCCAGCATTTAATTCAACACTTATTTTACAGGAAGTCAGTAAGATTACTGGAATAAAAGACCCTTTTCTAAAAAAGAAAGAATATTATAATCAACTTTCCCTTGCGATGTATCCTCGTTTGAAGGATATGGTTAAAAACAGTGAAGACCATCTTGAAACAGCAACAAAAATTGCGGTTGCCGGCAATGTTATTGATCTGGGAATCCTGGGGGAAGTTAACCTGGAAAAATCTTTAAAAGAAATCTTCACGACAGAATTCAGGTTGAATCACATAAAACACCTAAAAAATGATTTAAAAAGATTAGAAAAAGTATTATACCTCGGTGATAATGCTGGAGAAATTCTATTTGACAGGATTCTTGTAGAAGAATTCTTAAAAATGGATAAAAAAGTTATTTTTGCTGTAAAAGAAGCTCCTGTTTTGAATGATGCCACATTAAAAGATGCGGCTGAAGTTGAATTAGATACAATAACGAAAGTAATTAGTACTGGTTCAGATAAAATAGGTACTGATTTAGAATCCTGTTCAGAAGAATTTTTAGATATTTTTTATAATTCGGATATAATTATAAGCAAGGGGCAGGGAAACTTTGAAACACTTAATGAAGAGAATTTGAATATTTATTTTATTTTGAAAGCTAAATGCGATGAAGTTGCCAATGAACTTGGTGTAAATATGGGAGATATTGTTATTGTAAACAATAAATATTTAAACTAAGTATATCGGAGGCAAAATGGAAAAGAAAAAATATTCAATTGGAATAGATTTTGGAACAGAATCTGCCAGAGCTCTTCTGGTTGATGTTGAGAACGGAGAAGAAGTTGCTACAGAAATTTACAATTATAAAGATGGCGTAATCGATGAGGTTCTTCCCGATGGCAAAACAACTCTCGAACCATTATGGGCATTACAAAATCCTGAAGATTATCTTGAAGCATTAAAATTTACTGTTCCAGCCACATTAAAAAAAGCCAGGGTTAAACCTGAAGATGTAATTGGAATAGGTATAGATTTTACTGCCTGCACGATAATGCCTGTAGATAAAAATGGAACACCTCTATGTATGCTTGATGAGTTTAAGAGCATACCTCATGCTTATGTGAAATTATGGAAACACCACGCAGCTCAACCTGAAGCTGATGCACTAAATGAAATAGCCTGGAAAAGAGGAGAAAGTTTTCTTTTAAGATATGGAGGTAAGATTTCTTCTGAATGGTTTTTCCCGAAAGTATGGCAGATTCTTAATGAAGCACCCGAAGTATATGAAAAAACTCATAAATTCATCGAAGGTGCCGATTGGATTGTTCTTCAAATGACTGGAGTGGAAAAAAGAAACTCCTGCACTGCGGGGTACAAGGCAATCTGGGAAAAAGAAACTGGATACCCTTCAAAAGATTTTTTCAAAGCTCTTGACACCCGCCTGGAAAACGTAGTTGATGAAAAAATGTCCCGGAATATATATCCTGTTGGTGAGAAAGCAGGTGAACTAACGGAAAAAATGGCAAAATCTATGGGCCTTCTTCCAGGAACACCGGTTGCTGTTGGAAATGTTGATGCTCACGTATCTGTTCCTGCTGCAACTGTAACTGAACCCGGTAAAATGGTTATGATTATGGGAACTTCTATCTGTCATATGATTCTGGAAAAAGAAAAAAAGATAGTTGAAGGTATGTGTGGAGTTGTAGAAGATGGGATTCTGCCCGGCTATTTTGGATATGAAGCAGGACAATCTGCTGTAGGTGACATATTTGCCTGGTTCATAGAAAATGGAATACCTCCTGAATATCACGATGAGGCAAAAAAATCAAAGATTAACCTGTATACTCTACTTGAAAATAAAGCCAGAAACCTTAAACCCGGTGAGTCAGGGCTTCTTGCTCTGGACTGGTGGAACGGAAACAGGTCTATACTTGTTGACCACGACCTTACCGGGCTTTTGATTGGATATACCCTTAATACCAGACCCGAAGAAATTTACAGATGTCTTATTGAGGCAACCGCTTTCGGAACTAAAATTATTATTAATGCCTTCGAAAACAGCGATGTAAAGGTAAATGAACTTTATGCCTGTGGTGGATTACCTGAAAAAAACAAATTGTTAATGCAAATATTTTCTGATGTCACTGGAAGAGAAATAAAAATAGCAGCTTCAAAACAGGCTGGTGCTCTTGGTTCTGCAATGTTCGGAGCAGTGGCCGCAGGAAAAAAAGCCGGCGGATACGATTCCATATTTGATGCCGCAAAAAAAATGGCTCATTTAAAAAAGAAAATCTATAAACCGATTACTGAAAATCAAAAAATCTATTTACAGCTTTTTAAGGAGTATGAAAAACTTTACAACTATTTCGGAAAAGGTGCAAACAATGTTATGAAAATTCTTAAAGATATTAAACTCAAAAATATGGGCAAATAAAACACATACATAAATTATAATATTGTAACCGTAGAATGGGAATCTGAATCTTAATACAGCATTATCCCAGACTATATTATTACAATTTATATATTTATGTTATAATGAAAATTTATTTAAACCTATAG
>QNDJ01000106.1 GCA_003644825.1 Candidatus Zhuqueibacterota bacterium
AAATGACAGAGAATTTGCCCGTAGATTTGTTAATAATTTTATGAATAAAAAACCGTCAGGAAGAAAACTTGTAAGTTTCGAGCTGAGGAAAAGAGGAATTTCTGAACAGATAATAGAAGAAGAACTTGATTCTTTTTTTAGTAAGATAGATGAAAAAGAACTGGCATATAGAGCACTGAAAAAAAAGTTGAAGTCATTGACCAATTTTTCAATAAATGGTAGAAAGAAAAAAGTTTCCGATTTTCTATTCAGAAGAGGATTTAGCTGGGAAATAATAGACGAGGTAATAAAGGACACAATATTGGAAGATTGAAAGGAAAGGGAAAAAAAGAAAAATTGAAATCGATACAGATACGAAATGACTTTATTAAATTTTTTGAAGACAGGGGGCATAAGCATGTTCCTGGTGTTTCTGTTGTTCCTGTAGATGACCCCACCCTTATGTTCACCAATGCTGGTATGAATCAATTTAAAGATGTATTTCTTGGGGAAAGTAAAAGAGACTACACACGAGCGGTGAACCTGCAGAAATGCATAAGGGTAAGTGGAAAACATAATGACCTTGAAGAAGTTGGTAAGGATACAATGCATCATACATTTTTTGAGATGATGGGTAACTGGTCTTTTGGAGATTATTATAAAAAGGAAGCTATTAGATGGGGCTGGGAATTACTTACGGATGTCTGGGAACTCCCCAAGGAGCAACTGTATGCTACTGTTTATCTTGATGACGATGAAGCCGAAGAATTATGGAAAAAGGTTACAGATATTAACCCCTCACATATAAGCAGGTTCGGGAAAGAAGATAATTTCTGGGAGATGGGTGATATTGGACCCTGTGGTCCGTGTTCAGAGATTCATCTTGACAGGGGTGAACATCTCAGTTGTGGGCCTGAATGTGGTGTGAACTGCCCCTGTGGGCGTTTCATTGAAATATGGAACCTTGTATTTATTCAATACAATAGAGATTCTAATGGAAAATTACATGAATTACCGGAAAAACATGTTGATACCGGTATGGGATTTGAAAGGATTACAGCCATCCTGCAGAATAAAATTTCAAATTATGATACTGATATTTTTCAACCTATAATTGAGAGAATTGAAGAGCTTACTGGAAAAATATACAAAGAATATGGAGAAAAAGAAAAGGAATCAGTTGCATTCAGGGTATTAGCTGACCATATACGAGCCCTGACCTTTGCCATTACCGATGGTGCTTTACCTTCCAACGAGGGAAGAGGGTATGTTCTAAGAAGAATTCTAAGAAGGGCAGTACGATTTGGTAGAAATCTGGATATGCGTGAACCATTTATTTATAAACTTACATCTTCTGTTGTTGATTCTCTGGGGAATGTTTATACCGAGCTCAAAGAAAGGTGTGATTATGTGGCAAAGGTAATAAAAGGTGAAGAAGAAAGCTTTGAAGAAACAATTGACAGGGGCATAGATTTCTTTGAAACAGAATCAAAAAAAGCTTTAAAAAGAAAAAGCAAAATATTCAGTGGTAAAAGTGCTTTTTACCTTCACGATACCCTCGGTTTTCCTGTGGACCTTACCCAGCTTATGGCTAGGGAAAAGGGTCTCTCGGTCGATATAAAAGAGTTTCAGAGGTTGATGAAAGAACAGAAGAAAAGGTCAAAAGCTCATTCAGTAAAGGTTTACGATGAAGTGAAGGTATTTGATAAAGAGGTTAAAATACCTGAACAGACGATATTTCTTGATGATTCAATAAAGCTGGAAACAAAAATATACAGCCTCTTTGATGTGGATGATAAACCTGTAAATGTAGTTAAAAAAGGGGATAAGGTGAAGATATTTCTTGAGGAGACACCCTTTTATGCGGAGTCAGGTGGGCAGGTTGGCGATACAGGTTATATCATTGAGAAAGATGGTAAAGGTAAAGTAAGAATAGATGATACCCGGAGATTCGGAGAAAAAAGAGTTATTCACATAGGTGAAGTAATTGAGGGTGAAATTGAAGAAGGAATGAATGTTACAGCTATTATTGATTATGAAAGAAGATTGAACACAATGAGAAATCATACTGCTACTCACCTGTTACATAAGGCTTTAAGGGAAGTTCTCGGGGAACATGTAAGGCAATCTGGTTCACTTGTTGCTCCTGATTATCTCAGGTTCGATTTTAATCATTTTAATAGGTTGAGCAGAAATGAAATTGACAAAGTTGAACAAAAAGTAAATGAATGGGTTCGTAGAAATATACCTGTCAGAGCAGAGAAAGATGTCCCTTTTAAAGAAGCTTTAAAGAGAGGAGCAATGGCTATTTTTGGGGAAAAGTATGGTGATAGAGTGAGAGTAATAGATATTGGGGGTCATTCTGTAGAATTATGTGGTGGAACTCATCTTCACAATACCGGTGAGATTGGTTATTTTCGAATTGTATCCGAAGGGAGTGCTGCAAGTGGTATAAGGAGAATTATTGCGGTTACAGGTGAATATGCAGATAGTTTAATAAGAAAAGAAAAATATGAAATTCAGGAAGTTAGAGACCTGTTGATGGCAAAAGAAGGAGAATCACCTGCAAAATTGCAGAATTTACTTGAAGAAAAAAAAGAACTTGAAAAAAGGCTGGAAAAATTTGAAAAAGAATCTGCTGTTTATTTTGTTAAGACGTTATTTGAAAAAGCCAGAAATATTAATGGAATAAAGGTTATATCGTCAAGGGTTGATTCAAAAAGTATGGAGTATTTGAAATATCTTGGTGATATTGTTAGGAGAGAGAGTGCTTCTGCTGTAGCTCTTTTCGGGACGGTAATTGAGAAGAAAGTTAATTTTGTTTGTGTTGTAGGAGATAATTTGATAAAAGAAAAGAAATTCAGAGCTGATGATTTAATTAAGAGTGTTGCAAAAATTGCTGGTGGTGGCGGCGGGGGAAAAGCTCATCTTGCTACGGCAGGCGGAAAATTCGTTGATAAATTAAATGAAGCTTTAGGTAGTATATTCAAAATTGTAGAGGATAGGCTTTAAAAATTGGTAATATTTAACAGATTATTAAAAACATCTACAGAGAAGGGAGCTGCCTTTCTTCTGTTGATTGACCCGGATAAAATTGAAAAAAAAGAGTTATCAAAGCTTATTGTTGATGGTGTAAAGGGTGGTGTGGATGCATTTCTGGTAGGGTCAAGTTTTTTAATGAATAATTCAATTCACGATACCCTGAAACTAATAAAAAGTGAAACTGACCTTCCTGTGATATTATTCCCTGGAAGTGTTAATCAGGTGTCGAGATATGCTGATGCAATTCTTTATATATCTTTAATAAGTGGGAGGAATCCTGATTATTTATTTGGGTATCATGTAATAGCTGCTCCCCTGCTTAAAGAGATGGAACTTGAAGTAATTCCTACCGGATATATACTTATTGAATCAGAGAAGATGAGTTCAATAGAATTTATAACCAATACAAAACCTATCCCCAGGAATAAAAAGGAACTGGTAATGGCACATGCCCTTGCTGCAGAGTATATGGGTATGAAACTGATTTATCTTGAGGGGGGTAGTGGTGCAGAAATATCTGTTCCAGAAAATATTGTTTTGAGCGTGAAGGAGTATGTTTCAAGTCCTGTAATGGTTGGTGGAGGAATAAAAGCTCCTGAAATAGCAAGAAAAATAGTTGAATCTGGAGCTTCCTTTGTAGTTGTGGGGGATGCAATAGAGAAAAATAGAAATCTTTCATTGATAGAAGAATTTGCAGATGCAGTACATATAAAATTATAGATTTATAATGGAAAAGATTATTAAAAAAGAACTTGAAGAATCTTCAGATGTAATATCGAAAATATCGAGTATGTGTATTAATGAAATCAGGGAATCAGCTGAAGTTATTTCTCGGTGCCTGAAAAATGGTGGCAAAGTTTTATTATGTGGTAATGGAGGTAGTGCTGCTGATTCTCAACATATTGCAACTGAACTGGTAATTAGATTAACTTCTGAGCTCGATAGAAGGGCTCTACCGGCTATTGCTCTTACAACAAATACTTCTATTCTTACTGCAGGAGCAAATGACTATGGATTTGAGTATGTTTTTTCAAGACAGGTTGAGGCTTTTGGTAAGTCAGGTGATGTTTTGATAGGAATAAGTACAAGTGGAAATTCTGAAAATGTTGTTAAGGCGATTATTGCTGCAAAAAAATCTGGCCTTTTTACCATTGGATTACTTGGCGGAAATGGTGGAAAGTTGAAAGAGATTGTTGACCTGAGTATTATTATTCCAAGTGATAGAACAACTCGAATTCAGGAAGGACACTGTGTTGTAGGACATATCCTGTGTAAGCTGATTGAAAAGAAACTGTTCTGCGGGGTTTGATTATGGAAACTGAAAAGGAAAAATTTCTTGAAGTAGCTTTTTATGCCGCTGAAGAAGCCGGTAAAATATTGATGAAAAATTATGGAAAAAAAACAAAAATTACTCTGAAAGGCGAAATTAATATTGTTACCGATGTTGACATCAAATCTGAAAAGAGTATTATTAACATTATTAAAAGAGAGTATCCATCCCATAATTTTTTGTCTGAAGAATCTACAAGTGAAAAGGTTGAGTCAGAATATTTATGGATAATAGACCCTCTTGATGGAACTACAAATTATTCTCACGCATACCCTCATTTTTGTGTTTCAATTGCTCTTGCGATTTCCAGTAAAGTGGAAATAGGCGTGGTATTTGACCCTGTAAGAAAAGAAAGGTTTCATTCAGTCAGGGGAAAAGGTGCTTTTTTAAATGGCAGATTAATTAAACCATCTCAGAATTCTTCTTTAAATAGTTCATTAATAGCAACAGGTTTTCCTTATGATTTAAGAGAAGATTCAAAGAATAACATTGCAATCCATGACCATCTTTTACTGAGGGCATTAGCTGTCAGGAGGAGTGGGTCTGCAGCCCTTGATTTATGCTATGTCGCTTCGGGAAGGCTTGATGGTTTCTGGGAATTAAAACTCTCACCCTGGGATGTTGCTGCTGGAGGATTGATTATTGAAGAAGCTGGTGGAAAAATTACAGATTTTTCTGACAGAGCTTATTCTATCTATACATCGGAGATTCTTGCGACAAATTCACTTATTCATGAGGAAATGAGACTGGAAATAATTTCTGCTTATGATAAATTTACGTATGAATGAAAAATTTTTTTTAATTCTCTTAAGTGGAACATTGAATTTTGGAATTAGTAAAATAAAATTAGAATTAATGAACCATAGTATAAAAATGCATATTTAGGAGGAAAATATGATTTCAGTGAAAAATGTTGTGGTTATTCTTTTATTTGTTGGTTTATTATTCTTTTTCTGTGGTAAAAGCGAGAATACTCCTTTTACTGTTACGGGCACAGTTTATCTGAATAATCAACCTAAAGCTAATGTTGAGGTAGAATTTGGGGTTAAATCTGCAGGTAATTATGCACCATCACCATGGAAAGAGAACATTAAAAAAACAAGCAGTGATGGCTCTTTTTCTTTTTCTACCACAGATTACGGATACCAGTGCAGGCTGCGGGTGAAAAATCCTATTACAGGTGATTGGGAAATAGGAAATGGAGAAAAAGGATATCTTTATTATGAAAATGGTAAAGGGAAAACAAAAAGCGGCGGTAAATGGACTCATGATTTCTACCTTACTGGTATGGATAAACCGACTCAAAAATAATGGGGTATGTTAAAAAAACGATTTTAAATATGTTTATAAATGCAAAACCCGCTTTTTGTTATAAAAGCGGGTTTGATTTATCAGGAAAATATGAGAAATAAAATATTAATAATCATTTTTTTCTATTTAATGATATTATTTCTTTTGAGAGGAAGTTCGTATTCTCAGTTCCATTTTACGGATGATAGGTTCTGGATTACTATTTCTGGTGGGCTTGGAATGCCGCAAAAAAGTAGTAGTGAATACCTTTTTCCACGTTATGGTTTTATTGGTGGAACAGGTTTTGCTTTTAACCTGTTCAATATTTTTGACCTGCAATCTGGTATATATGGTATGTATTCAATTTCTGCAGAGAAAATAATATATGCCCCACCTTTAAGCAGTTTAATGGTGGAAGGTAAATACAAACCGAAATTTAATGTAGTCTGGTTTTCTCAGGATGTTATGATAACTTTATCAGAGTCAAGTCAAAACCTTATGTATGGTCTTCTTGGAGCAGGTATCTATTATGTTCAACTGACGAGACAAAAAACCGAAAGCAGTTCAGGTCTAATAACAGGAGGAAAACCTGAAAATATAACCAGAAATTCTTTTGGAATTAATTTAGGGTTCGGGAATAGAATAGCTTCTGTTTTTTATGGCCTGGATGTGGTTATAGAGATTCGTTATCATTTTCTTCTTTCTTTCAGTCCATATCCAAGATTTTCTTCCATTGTTATAGGTATTATGTTTTAAC
>QNDJ01000107.1 GCA_003644825.1 Candidatus Zhuqueibacterota bacterium
AAGTATAATATTGTATTCATCGGTGAATACCACCGGATAAAACATGATGTAGAATTGATTCAAAATCTCATTCCCCGATTATACAGAGCAGGAATTTATAACCTGGGAATTGAATTTGGTTGCTACGAGTACCAGAATAAAGTTGATTCCCTAATAACAGCAGACAGGTATGATGAAGACCTGGCAAGGTGGCTTATGTTTAAATCGTTTGTTGCCTGGGGTTACAAAGAATATATGGACATTTACAGAAAAGCCTGGGAACTGAATAAGTCCCTTCCAGAAGATGCGCCAAAATTCAGAGTGATAAATCTGGGATACAGAGCTAACTGGAGATTCAGAAAGGAAAATATGACACCTGAACTGTGGAGAAAAGTATGGCACAAAGGTAACCCAGATGTCTATATGGCTAATGTAATACTGAAAGAATTTGTTGATAAAGGTAAAAAAGCTCTTATATACTCGGGTTCACATCACGCTTTTACTCACTACTATCAGCCAATTTATGATTATGAAAACAGGAAATTTATAAGGTTTAACAAAAACAGAATGGGAAATGTAGTATATCATAAAATTCCAGATAAGGTTTTCAATATTTTTCTTCATTCTCCCTGGCCCACAAAGAGAAGTTTTAATGAAAATACTTATCCTGTGGATGGAGTAATTGATATCATAATGAAAGAATTTAAGAATAAAAGAGTTGGTTTTGATGTGAAAGGTTCACCATTCGGTAAATTAAGTGATGACGATACATATTACTCAATTGGCTACCAGAACCTTACATTAAGCACCTTTTGTGATGGGTATATTTTTCAGAAACATTTCAGTGATTATACAGGATGCACTGTCGATACCATCTTCATTACAGAGAAAAATTTTAAGGAAGCAATTGAATTTCTTCCAAACCCAGAAGCAAGAAAATTCATCAAAAAACCTGCGGATTTTATCAAAGGAATACAAAAAGATGCTGATATGAAGAAAAGATTTAAACACTTGAAATAAATATTAGACGTTAACAATATACCTGTTGTACATTACTATGGAAGTAATAAACATTAAAGTAGAAATACCCCGATAGATTAATATCTATCGGGGTATTAGTATTTATTTTCTTTTTTTCTTGAGGAAAGGCACACCTTTTTTAATCCATTCTGGAGCTTTTTCTCCTTTCAGATAATGCCCGAAGAATTCAATCTGTCTTTTAGCATAATCTATCTGGTTTTCCTTAATTCTTAAGCTATGGTTTTCACCGGGATATACAAGCATTATCATAGGTTTCTGCATCCTTCGCATACCATTGAACAATTCGATTCCCTGATGCCAGTCAACTGCACCATCTTTATCACCAAAGGCAACCAGCAAAGGTGTTTCAATATTCTGCATATTGAACAGGGGTGAATTTAACATATAAGAGTCAAGGTCTTTCCAGAATGGGTCTGGAAATCTTCCCTGACTCGTTTCAAATATGACCTGATTTGTAACCCCTGTATTCCAGTAGACCTCGCTATACATACTGATCAGGTCCGTCAGAGGTGCCCCTGCTATAGCTGCTGAAAACAGTTTTGACTGTGTAATTATGTAACAGGTCTGGTATGCACCCCAGCTGTGTCCCATCAGACCAATTTTTGTTTCATCAATAAATCCTTTTTCAAGAACTTTTTTTACAGCCGGTACCACACAATTAACAGCAGAAACTCCAGGCATTCTATCTTTATAAACTATATCAGGCCTGTATACAAAATATCCAAGACTTGTAAAAACAGCTACATTATATGCTCTTCTCCTTGAGGGAACAACATATCTATGCAGGGTTTGTGAAAGTCTTTGATAAATATATACAATCATAGGATACTTTTTACCGGGTTCAAAGTTCGCTGGATAAAATAAAGCACCCTGAAGTTTAACGCCATCTGCATTTTCATAATTAATAAGTTCTGAATGGCCCCAGAGAAAATTTCTCTGCTGGGGGTTTGTATCTGTTAATTTTTTTGGATTCAGAAAATCCCCTTTGGTATAAAATATATTGGGTGACTGCTCATACGTTTCAGAAATGTAAATGAACTTATCGCACTTTTTCGCCTTCTGCAATCTTGAGATATATTTATCTTCATAAATTAATTTTACTGGCTTTTTCCCGACTTTCAACCTGTAAAAACCTGATTTTTTTGATAACTGACCAAAAGCAGAAAGATAAACTGGTTTAGATGGGTCAATATAATCTTCTTCTCTTTCCAGCCTGTAGACCCTGAATCTGATTTTATTTTTATTTCCATCTGTCAGGCAAACAGGATTTTTGCCATCCGGTTTGATGTTCCAGACGTTGTACTGGTCGTAAATCAGAATTGAACTATCAGCTTTTGTCCAACCTGCAAACCCCCATGGTGGTTTCGGGTCCCGCGGATAATCAAATTCCGTATTCCAGAAGGTCGAAGGCAGACCAAGGGTTATATTAGTATGAACATTTGCTTTTATGTCATAAGTCCACCAGTTTTTATCTCTGAAATAAAGAAGATAATTACCATCAGGAGAAGAACCACTAACTACATCCTGTTTTTTTAGTATTAACTTAGCCTCTCCTGTTTTCGTATCTACTATGTAAACATCTGCAAAAGGAACTTTAAAAGCAGGTTGATAGGGAATTCGGTTCAGTCCGTAAGCATGTTTCTGGTCCCCTGTAAGGTATACATACTTCAAGTTTTTATGAGCAAGCTGTACAAATTTGTTATCATCAATATGCCAGACTGAAAGATAACTAAAAGTGCTGTCAGTTCTGGCGGTTTTCATCTGTCGTGGCTGAATTTCAATATCTTTCCAGTGCCATACATCAACATTTGCAGGTTTTAATTCTTCTTTTTCTTTTTTCTTTTTTTTCTTATCTTCTTTTTTTTCAGGTTTTTTCTTCCATTCCATAATACCAAAGAAAACAGCACTGTTATCTTTCGACCATACTGGCTTTCTATAAGTTACAATTCTCATTCCTTCAGGAAATGTTTCATCCTTTAGTGGATTATAAACTTTCTTTTCACACTTTTTACCGATATTTCTAAGAACAATAACTGAATGATTATCCTGCAAGTATTTCTTATCTTCTATACTTTTAAAGAAAGCAAGAGCAGTTCCTTTTTTATTCCAGGTAAGTTGAGAATAAGACGCTTTACCACTGTCTATTACTTTAACAGTATTGTTTTTAAGGTTATAAAGATGCACACCATTACCGCTTTTTCCTTCTGCATCAATTACACAGGCAAAGAAGTTTCCTTTTTTATTAAAAACATATTCAGATACATTACCGATATTGAGTTCTGTTTCTTCATCAAGGTTTCGGAGAATTACATCCGAACCTTTGCTTTTTCTTCCTTTTGCTTTATATTTTTTCATAGCAATATACTTTCCATCATCTGAAAAAGTGAAAGAATTCACATCATCGAATACAATCTTTTTGCCGTTTTCAAGGTTCAACAGTCCCATTTTCATCTTGATTGGTTTTTTAGATTTCCGCATTTTCTCCATCTCTTTTTCAGAATATCCAATTCTAAAAGCAACCCATTTTGAATTCTTCGAAAATAAAGGGTTTGTTCCCAGAGCAAATCTAAAAGTCGAATCGGTAGAAACATTTTTAACAAATAGAGTGTCATCCATTTCTACAACAGATAATTCATAAGCAATCCAGTCTCCATTCTCAGAAATAGCAGTTCTTCTAATACTTTGCCATTGAGCATAATCCTCCGGTGTAATTGGTTTTTTCTTGTCCTGACCAAAAAGAATTGAAAAAGAAAATAAGATAAATACGATGTTTAAAAAAGCAACCTTTTTAGTTGAAATTCTCATATTAAACTCCTTATTTATGTTAATATCAGGATAAATTAATTACAGGTTTACACCAAATTTTACAATATAATTAACGAATAAGAGAAATTTTTATAGATTTCATAAAATCACCGGTTTTCATCAAACCTATATATGTTCCACTGGTAACAGATTTACCATAATTATCTTTTCCATCCCAGGTAACAGAGAACCTGCCTGCTGGATATCCCTGAGCAACAACAGTTCGTATCTCCTGACCCAGTGCATTATAAATCTTTATAGTTACAAAGGTATGATGTGCAACAATAAAATCAATTTTTGTATTAGAATTGAATGGATTTGGATAATTCTGAAATAATTCATATTCTTTTAAACCCAAGCCGTATTTACTATTTTCAATAGAAGTTGTCTTTAGTAATGAACGTTCATAAATACCATTACCATGTGTTACAGCCCTAATTTTTCTATTAGCCGGTGAGATAGAAAGGTCCATTACCAGAGCAGCAGTAGGCATTCCTTCTTTAAATTCCTGCCAGGTTTCTCCATAATCAGTGGAAACATATACACCGATATCATTTCCAGCATAAATATGATTATAATTTTCCGGGTCAACAATAACGGCTGAAGTTGGAACATCAGGCAAATTTCCCCTATCAATATCATCCCATGTTTTACCACCATCTTCAGTGCGGTATAAATGGGACGAACCAAAGCCCGACAATGTCAAATAAACAACTCTATCATTATGAGGAGAAACGACTATATCAACATAATATCTATCAGGAAGATTACCGGTAATATTTTTCCAGGCAATTCCCCCGTCTGTTGATTTAAAAACTTCCGCTCTTCTATTTTCATCTGGCACTGTTGTTGCATATACAATATCAGGATTGCTACTCGAAATACCAATTGAAAGAACAGGATTCCCGTTCAGAGGGTTACCACCGTTCATAACCTTCCAGCTCGAACCCATATCTTCAGTTTTATATATATGGTTATCACCTGCATACATAATCCAGGGATGAGAAGGCGATAAAATGTAAGGGGCTAAAAAACATACGTTTTTTCTTTCAAAACTACCTGATATTTTAGACCAGGAAAGTCCACCATCAGTTGAACGATATATATTTAGATACTGTGAAGAACCATATAATATTTTATTATCCAGGGTATTAATAGCACAATAACCACCATCTCCGCCGATTAGTTCGGTTGTCCAGTTTGGGCTACCCATGAACATTGCTGTTCTGTTATCCTGCATTCTTCCTAATGCAAGTTCCGGATTTGATGTAGAAGATGCAAATCCATTATAGAATTGTGCTGTAATATACTCATTATTGAGTTCCTTAAAAGTTTTACCACCATCTGTAGTTCGATAAACACCACCGTCATTACCAAAATAGACTACATCAGGGTCAGTCGGATGATCTGCATAGACATGATGGTCAACATGCATTCCTTTTACTATTTTGAGAGAAATTCCACCGTTATTAGAATAATAACATTCAACTCCAGCACAGATAATCTTATTATTGTCTTCAGGATTAACCCTCACATAGTGAGAAAACCAGCCCTGATATCTGGCATAGTCAATTCTTGAAAGTTTTGCCCAGGAAAGGCCATTATTTATACTTCTGTACAGTCCGATTGATTTAAATCTATCAGCCACATCCGCATAAACAATATTGGGATTCTTTTTATATATTGAGAGAAGCGTTTTCCCTGTCCAGCTTAACGGTAGCCCGTTAGAAAGCTTTTCCCAGTTTTTACCACTATCGGTCGTACGATAAATACCAGAACCCGGACTGCCAAGATTTCCACAGGATATATACACAATATTTGTGTCAACAGGGTTAATAGCAATATCTACAGCCATAAGTGATGAATGTATTTTTTTCCAGGTTTTTCCTGCATCAATTGATTTATATGTTCCATCTGAAGTTCCTGCGTAAATAACATCGGGGTTTAAAGGATTAATTTTTATAACAAGAACCCCCCTTTTCTGATTATATGACCAATCCAGACTTTTTTGCCAGGTATTTCCACCATCAGTAGTTTTTAAAATACCTATTCCATAACTTCCTCTTGTTGTGCGAATATATAATCCACCAATAGACGAATCATAACCATATACTTCCCCTGTACCTATATAAATTATCTTTGAATTTGTGGGATTAATTGCAATAGCATTTACTCCAAGAACTGGAAACCCTGTATCAATATATTCCCATTTATAATAATCTCCAATTTCATCTTTTAAAGTAAGTCGCCATAGACCACCACTTGCTGCACCGGCATATATTATATCAGGATTATCAGGAACAACTGCAATGGCAATTGTTCTACCACCTCTGTTTATAGGACCTATTGATGTCCAGGTATCCATATTATTATTCATAATACTTTTTTTATACAGATGCTTTCTTGAATATTCAAAAGCTTTATAGTATCCATCGTTGGGGATGTCATTTGCCGGGTAAGATCGCTGAGCAGAAAGAAATCTAAGAGCATTTAAAGCATCACTTGGAAATTTTCTACATCCCGTTAAACAGGTTTTTTTATCTTTGTTCAGAATAAATA
>QNDJ01000108.1 GCA_003644825.1 Candidatus Zhuqueibacterota bacterium
CCTTTATATAGATTTCCAGAACATATTTACCACTACCAGAATTCAATTCTGGTAGTCACTTTTATGATAATTAAATAAACTCAATTTGCCTCTTTTATCAGGTTTCAAATGCCACTGTGAAGTTCATCATCCACTTTCCCTTCTGCTGGTAATATATCACAATTAAGGGTATGTAAGAACACCTGTTATAACTATTAGATTAAATAAGAGTTTAAAATAATACGGATATAAAAATCAATATTATGGTTAATAAGAAATTAGGTCTTTAAAAATTGGGGTTATTTAAGAATGTAAATTAACTATAATAATAAGAATAAGATAAACCAGCAAAAATCGGCAATTAAAATATAATTCATCAGAGTTCCTGCCTGAAAAATCATTTCTGTATTTTGTCCATCAATGTATAAGGAATGTTTATATTTTTATATATATTATAAAAATTGAAATATCTATAATATATATTATAATATTAATAAATTAATTATTATAGCAATTTGTTTAATAAATATTGATTTTGTATAAAATATGATTATATTATAAAAATTGAAAATTGATTATTTTTAATAAATTATCGTTAATCATTGTTATACATCTGAGTATTTACAGGAACAATTTATGAACAGATATATTAAAGAAATATTTATTTTCATATTTATTTTCTCTATATATTTTCTAATAAGTTGCTCAGAGAAGTATCCATCACCGGAGAGTAAATTTTCTAAAATAAAGGAATCAGGGTGTACTTACTGTCATCTGGATGCAGAGCTTCTTAAAAAAGTGGCTGAACCTCTTCCACCATCAGAAGACGATGAAGGAGAAGGGTGAGGCGGTGCAGTGCCTCAGTTAGAGGCCTGGCAAATGGTTCTTGTTAAAGATAATTTTTTTAAAACGACTCACGGTAAAATAGAATGTATTACCTGTCATAAAGGAGATAAGGATAAATATGAAAAAGATAAAGCCCATAAAAATATTATAGCATTCCCCAGCGAAGAACTTGAAGAATCCTGTGGCGGTTGTCATGGAGAAATAATGTCCAATTTTAAGACAGGTCTACATTTTACTTTATCCGGATATTTAAAAAGAATTGAAAATCGTTTAGGATACAGCATAGCCGATAATCCTGATTTGATGGAACATTTTAACAATGAGTGTTATAAATGCCACGCAAGCTGTGGGCAGTGCCATATATCCAGACCAGCTTCCGTAAATGGAGGATTTTTAAAGGGGCATGTCTTTCAAAAAAAGCCAAGCCAATTGCTGAATTGTACTGCCTGTCATGGAAGTAGAGTCGGCAATGAATATCTTGGGCAGAATGAAGGATATAAAGCAGATGTTCACAGAATACCACTTGCAAAACAGTGTACAGATTGCCATACTGACAGGGAAATGCACAGCAGCGGGAATTTAGCTACACATAGGTATCAAGACAGGGATATGGTAAGATGTGAAAACTGTCATTTAAATGCTAAAGATAAAAATAAATACCATAAAGCACACTGGGGAAATTCCAGTAATCCCGAGTTATCCTGTCAGGTTTGTCATTCGCAACCCTATAAAAATTGTAATGCCTGCCATACCGGTGGAGAGGGAATTACAGGTTCCTCTTACTTCACTTTTAAGATAGCTAAAAATTATTTGAAATCTCCTGACCGAAATTACGATTATATTACAGTAAGACATATTCCCATAATTCAGGATACCTATAAAAGCTGGGGAATTTCT
Organism: Candidatus Zhuqueibacterota bacterium; assembly: GCA_003644825.1. Lineage (GTDB taxonomy): Bacteria > SM23-31 > SM23-31 > B21-G16 > B21-G16 > B21-G16. The sequence continues at coordinate 1,723 of QNDJ01000108.1, forward strand.
GATTTACCAGATTTCTCATCAGAACCAACCTGGAAATATACAACCCCACATAATATTCAACGGTGGACACCCCAGACCGATACCACAGGAACTGAGGGCTCCTGTTTTGCAAAATGTCACAACTCAAATTATTATCTTACTGAAGAAGACCTTAAAAATTATGAAAAAGATGCAAATAAAAACATAATTATGAAAATAAAATGAGCCAATATAATTATTAAATGGAGGATGTGTTATGTTAAAGAAACTTGCTGTATATGTTGTTGTTCTATTGTTCGTAATACCATCAGTTTTTAATTGCGGTAAAGAGAGCCCAACAAAACCTGAAGGTGTTAATGAATTTGACCTTGTCGCCAGTGTAGGAGATGATTATTTCACCAGTTATACTACCCCTTCGGGAAATCCTGTTAACACTACAATCTCCAATGTATTTACTATTTTAACTGATGGTGATGATTCAAATGACCCCTATATTATTGATTATCGTTCTGCATCCGATTTTGCATCCGGTCACATTAAAGGTGCTGTTAATATGTCCCTGGGTAGTTTAATAAGTAATATTGAAAATGGCAAAATACCAAAAAATAAAACCATTTTGAATGTATGTTATACAGGGCAAACTGCAAGCCACGCAACGGCTGTTTTAAATATGCTTGGTTATGATGCACAAAATTTATTATTCGGGATGTGTGGTGTTACTACTTCCAGTGAAGTGAATGGAACAGACAAATGGTCAAAACAAATTGCTACTGATGAATATGCAACTCAATTAGTTTCCACACCTTCAACACCAACAAAGGTATATGATTTCCCTAAAATAAATACCGGTAAGAAAACCGCTGAAGAAATCATTAAAGCAAGATTTACTGCATATCTTAATTCTAAGGGTGGAAGCTGGGCTAATATAACCGCTGACCAGGTTTTCGAAGACCCATCCAGTTATTTTATAATTAACTACTGGCCTGAAAGTGATTATAACAACCCTGGACATATACCCGGTGCATATCAGTTCACTCCAAAATCTTCTCTGAGAAAAGACCAGAAACTAAAATACTTACCCACAGATAAAGAAATTGTTGTATATTGTTATTCAGGCCAGACATCGGCTCAGGTTGTCGCTTATCTTCAAATCCTTGGATATGATGCATATAGTTTACTTTTTGGTGTAAATGGTTTCGCTTATAATTCACTTTCTGCCCACAAATATGTGGCACCCGTTACTGATTATTCTTCAATTTTGACAACATCTAAACCTGAACTAAAACTGGTATTATTCATTAAAGATATTTTTCAATTATAATACAGAGAAGTAGATGAATAAAAAAATAGCAATTACAAATTCCGGGATTCTGATATTATTCTTTTTATGTATAAAACTTTATGCGCAGGGGATTGAATTTCACGGTAGAACTACAAATTCTATTTATACCTATGAAACTGATAAGCTCCATACCAGAGCTTATCAGTTTATAAGGTTTGAATTGAAACACAAAAGTTACAGAAACATTTGCTTGAATACATCTATGCGATTCCTAACAGATATGAATCAGAACCTGTCAAGCGACTTAAGATATAAAATGTATGTTCTAAATCTGAGTCTTAAAAAACTCCTTAACAATCGGATGGATCTGGTAATAGGAAGACAGTTTTTACATCCTGGAACGGTCCTTGGAGGTCTTGATGGAGTTTTTACTAAATTTACTGTTTCAAAACATATATCCCTGAATCTGTATGGTGGGGTAGAATCCCATCTTCTCAGAAGTATGAAAATATATAAAACGAATGATGCTCTTACTATCGGAGGTTTATTCCAGATACAAAAAATATTTTCTTCAAAACTTCAGCTGCTGTATTTACAGAAAAACAGTAATAATGGAGCATACTGGCAAATCGCTGGTATTAACTTTGAAAACAGGATTCTGCCCCATATTCAATTTACAATTCAATCCCATTATGACCTGATAAATTCCAGATTTCATAGATTACTTTTTTCAGCAAAATATTACCTTGCCAGGAAAATGTTTTTTTCTCTTGGTTATAAAAGTCAGTACCCTCAGGTATATTCTAATTCATTTTTTACCATTTTTGAGCCCGAGGCTTACAGACAATATAAACTTTCCTGCTCATATAAAATTCTTAAAGATTATTTTGTTAGCGGTCAATTTCAGTTTATCAAATTTGACACCGAAACTGCCAACCGGCTTTTTTTAACGCTGTACAATAATAATGGCAGCATCGGGTGCATTCTTGAGAGTGGGTATGCAGGAAGTCAACTGGGAGTAATGTTCGATTATTTGTATGAATTAACTCCAGATTTGATTGCCTCTGTTAATGTAGATTATTCAAGATACAGGCTGGAAAAAGTATATCAATTTGAAAACCAGGTCTCTAACGCAGCACGTTTAACATATAAATTCAATAGAATGCTACAGTTCGTTCTGGAATATCAATGGCTTACAAATAGATATAAAAAACAGGATTCCAGATTACTGAACCATATTCACTTTAGCTGGTAATTAAAGGACTTATGGTATGAAAAAGGGATTAAATGTAATATCAATTTTTATTCTGACAGCGGCAGTAATTGTGTTTTCAAAACCTCCAGGAACAGACCTAAAGTTTTCACATAAGTATCATATTGTTGAAGTAGAGGTTGAATGCAGCGACTGCCACAGTGCTGCTGATACAAGTTTGCTTTCCACTGATAATTTACTACCGGACCATAAAACCTGTAGCGAGTGCCATGAAATTGAAGATAACTGCAAGTTGTGCCATAAGAATGAAGAAACTGCTTCTGCTGTTCCAAGAATACAGAACTATATTGCTAATTTCCCTCACATAAAACACAAGAGTGATAAACTTTCCTGTGAAAAGTGCCATTCCCGTATAAAAGAAAGTGAAAGTATTGCCGAAAAACATCTACCGAAAATGTCTGTTTGCACGGATTGCCATAATGATGTTTCCAGGACTGATTATTGTTTTACCTGTCATTCAAAAGGGGAGAACTTAACTCCTCCAGACCACGAACTTGCCTGGAAAAAGCAGCATGGAATCGCTTCTTATATGAGTTCTAATAATTGTGCAGAGTGTCACACTAAAAATTTCTGTATTGACTGCCACAGAAAGGACAATCTGGACCATAAAACCCACCCTCTTAATTATGTAAATATTCACGGAATATATGCCAAGGGTAATAAAGATAATTGTTATACCTGTCACGAGGAATTATCATTCTGTATTGACTGCCATAGACAGAAAATGGTAATGCCCCGAAACCACGCATCAGCAAACTGGTCAAATAGAACTACAGGTGGTGCTCATGCCAGAGCTGCTAAGCTTGACCTGGACAGTTGTATAGGGTGTCATTCCGATATTAATGGAAATCCAGTATGCATTGAATGTCATGAATCTAAGAAATAGAGGATTTAAATGAAAACAGTTTACTTGACATTGGTTTTTTTAACAGTTAGTGGATTAGTTATACTCTGTTGTTCCAGAGATAAAGAACCTCTTGTAAGTTATACTCATCCCTCCAGCTGGATGAATGTTAAATCGGATGAATTTCACGGTAAAAAAGTTGTTGAAATTTCTTATAGCTCCTGCAAAAGCTGTCATGGCACTAGCTTAGATGGTGGTAAGAGCGGGGTTTCTTGCTTTAAATGTCATCAGATATACCCCCATTCTTCAAAATGGGTTGAGCTTGCAAGTGCTGGTTTTCACGGAAACTATATCAGAGGTGAGAACTGGAGCATGCAAGACTGTAAACCTTGCCATGGTAATGATTACAGAGGTGGACAGAGTCAAAAATCCTGTTATGATTGTCATACTGGTAGTCAGGGACCCGAAACCTGTAACGTCTGTCACGGCAGTCAGGCAAATGCTGCCCCACCTGAAGACCTAAATAATAGAACCTCAACTTCAGAAATAACCATCGGTGCTCATCAGATAATGATTTCAAATTTCGTTGCTACAAATGAAAACCTTACTATAAAAAATGTATGCAGTGTCTGTCATCAACTTCCCGGCTCTATTTCTCAGGCAGGGCATATAGATACAACACCTCACGCCGAAGTTTTATCCAGCCTGGGATGGGACAGAAATAAACGAACTTGTGCAAATAGCTGCCACGGTGAAGAAGAGCATGTATGGAATAATTTTAAATAGTTCTTTTTTAATTATAAATAATATTTCCATTTAAAATTTCTTACCTTTTAACTAAAATAAATCTATAATTAATGAAATACTAATTATTATAACCTTTATAATTGCTATCCTTAAGCCTGTAGCTTTGTAAAAAATCTAATTTTATATACTTTCTCGGTTGGGAAAAGATATTCAAATTACAATTCACTAATTCATTAAATCCGTTGAACTTGTACTTGTTAATAAATATTTTTCACATAGCCGGGAGATTGATTCGTCCATACGGACAAGCAATGACAGGTATGGTTTTAATTGAAAGCTCTATCAGGAGCGGGATGTGATTTTAAAAGTCTATAAACAATAAAACTAAGGATATATTATTTAATTCTTTTCCGCACCAGAATCGAATTCTGGTGCTGGAATAATTCATTGGTAAGTCATTAAAATGACTGTTTCAAAGGTATTATAACTTTATCGTTAAAAATAAAAAAC
>QNDJ01000109.1 GCA_003644825.1 Candidatus Zhuqueibacterota bacterium
CTTTTTTCAGATGAAAATAACTGTTTCTGGCCCTGCTTGGGACTCGAAGGAAATAAGATTTATTTTGTCAGTAATAGAAAATTTAAAAATAATAATATATGGTCTATTACAAAAGACGGATTGTGTCTTCATAATATTACAAATTTCAACAAATATGATGTTCGATGGTTAAATATAGCAAGAAGGGTTCCAAAGGCAGTATATGAGAGAAATTTTGCAATCTGGTTGACAGACCTTACAAATGGAGTTTCATATCCCATTAAGATTGATCTTCCGGCTGAAACCAAAAATAACAGAATTGTTTATGTAAAAAATGCACCCGTGTCAGAGTTTCGTGTATCACCTGATGGAAAGAAAATAGCAATGGTAGTTCGGGGGGAAATATTTGTAACATCTTCTGAGGGAGGATATTGTCGCAATATTACAAATTCTCCCTGGAGAGAGCGAGATATTGACTGGGATAAAAAAAGTCAAAATATTGTATATATTTCCGATAAGGATGCAAACCCTGACCTTTACATTATTTCTGCTCTTGGTAATAAAGAACCTGAAAGACTAACAAATACTGAAGAAGATGAACTGAACCCGAAATTTTCTCCTGATGGTAAATGGATAGCTTATTACAGAGGAAAACGACAGATACGATTAATCCAGCCTGATGGAAAAAATGACCGACTGCTTATTGAAGATGATTTTGGAGGGCGTTTTGCAGATGATTTTTCCTGGTCTCCAGATAGTAGATATATTGCCGTGGTTTCTGAGAAAACAGGAAATCAGGACATCTTTGCTGTTGATATTGAATCTCTTGAAAGGGTTGCTCTTACGAATACTGCTTATGATGAGTCCAGCCCGGTATGGTCTCCTGATGGTAAATCATTATTTTTCTCTTCCAACAGATTTGGTCATAGTTTTCCTGAATTTACAGGAAAATGGGATATATATCGCCTGTTTCTGGAGCCCGAAAAACCTGAATTCAAGGAAGATGAATTTGAAAAACTTTTTGTTATTGAAAAAGAAGATTCTAAAAAGAAAAAATCTGAAAAAAAATCGCTTAAAGTAAGAATAAAACTTGAAAATATTGACCTTCAAACCCAGAGGGTTGCAAATACACTCGGTAATGAACGATATCCAGTTATTTCTCCAAAGGATGCTAATACAGTTTATTTTGTTTCAAATATGGATGGCAGATATCATCTGTGGAAAACTTCATACAAAGATGGAAGATGGAGAAGATACGAGCCGTTTATGGCACAGATAGTGAATCCTGGTAATCTCCAGTTCGATGCTTCAGGAAAATATCTTTTTTATACAAGCAGGGGAAAAATCGGGAGGATAGATGTAAAATCCAGAAAAAATAAGGTAATTTCATTTAATACAAAAATTAAAGTAGATAAAACATCAGACTATGAACAAATGCTTGGTGAACTTTATTATACTTTACAGTATTATTATTATGATGAGAGTCATCATAACGTTAACTGGAAACAAATTTATGAACAGTTCAAACCTGTTTTGAAACAGGTAAGGGAAGATCAGGATTTTTATGATTATGCAAATGAAATGATTGGTTTTCTGAATTCTTCTCATACTGGTATAAGGGGCCCGGGTCAATTTACAACGGAGAACCCGAGTGCTCATCTGGGGATAATATGGAATTTTTCAAAAGAAAAAATCACTGTTGACAGAATTCTTAAGAATGGTCCTGCATATAATTATAGAGATAGTATTTTTTCCGGAGACGAACTCCTTAAAATAGATGGTAAACCGGTTGATTCGAGCCAGAATATATGGAAATTTTTGAATGGAAAAATGAATAAAAAAGTGGAAATAACAATTAAAAACCATAATACCGGTAAAATAATAAAACTTGCCCTGAAACCCATTTCTAATGGTTCAGAAAAGACCCTTATTCGTGACGAGTGGGTTGAAAGTAGAAAAAGAATAGTGAGAGAAAAAACTTATGATAGAGTTGCTTACATTTATATGCAGGCTATGGGGCGAAGAGACCTGGAAAAGTTCCTGAAAGAACTTGAAAGAGATGCAGTTCCGAGAGAAGGGCTGATTCTTGACCTGCGATATAACTTTGGCGGTAATGTTCATGATAGAGTTATTCAGGCTTTAACAAAACCTTTGTATGCAAAGTGGCGTATAAGAGGTCTTTCTGAAACACAACAATCCACCTTTGCATTTTCTGATAAACCTGTTGTTTTACTTATTAATGAAGTGACATTAAGTGATGGAGAAATGACAACCAATGGATTTAAAACTCTGAAAAGAGGCACTATTGTTGGTAATACTACTTATGGCTGGTTAATTTTTACGACCGGTGTTCGACTGATGAATGGAGGCTATTTCAGGCTTCCATTCTGGGGTTGTTATACCCTTGACGGGAAAGACCTTGAAACTATAGGAGGCATTAAACCCGATATTACTGTGATTAATAACCTTAATGATGACCTTAATGGAAGAGACCCTCAACTTGATAAAGCAATTGATGAAATATTAAAGAAAATAAAACAATAATTTTTATAAGCTAATTTGTTTGACAGGAATTCACAAAAAGAAATGGAGTAGAGTATGAACGAAAAATTAATTGAATGTGTACCAAATTTTTCAGAAGGCAGGAATCTAAACGTTATAAAACAGATAACAGATACTATTGAAGAAGTAGAGGGGGTTAAATTACTGGATGTAGACCCTGGACCTGATATGAACAGAACAGTTGTTACATTTGTAGGTTCCCCTGAGGGTGTGAAAGAAGCAGCATTCAGGGCAATAAAAAAGGCGGCTGAATTGATTGATATGTCTGTACATACCGGTTCACATCCTCGAATGGGTGCTACTGATGTTTGCCCGTTTGTGCCGGTCAGTGGGGTAACACTGGAAGAATGTATTGCTCTTTCAAAAGAAGTAGCCGAACGGGTAGGAAATGAGTTGGGTATTCCAGTATATCTTTATGAAAAATCAGCTCAAAAGCCTGAAAGAAAAAACCTTGCTATTATAAGGCAGGGTGAGTATGAAGGATTACCAGAAAAGTTGAAAAAACCTGAATGGAAACCTGATTTTGGACCGGCTGAATTTAATGCTAAATCTGGTGCCACAGTTATAGGAGTCAGGGAATTTTTGATTGCCTATAATATTAATTTAAATACCAGAGAAACAAAATATGCTACTGATATTGCCTTTGAACTTAGAGAAAAGGGAAGGTCTGCCAGAAAAGGTAATACAGAACCTATTTATTTATGGGGAAAAGAAATATTAAAATATAGAAAAGGATATTACCCCTGTGGTAATGATGATTTTGTCGGGAAAACCATTCAGGAAACAATTGAACATTGTAAAAAAGAACACGGGTATGACCTTGTTGAGCTACTTAAATTGCATGATATAGACCCTGAAAAACCAGAAGGGAGTTCTGTAAAGATTCCCGGGAAATTTAAACATTGTAAGGCTATTGGCTGGATGGTAAAGAAGTATGATAGAGCACAAATTTCAATAAATTTAACAGACTATAAAATAACCTCTATGCATGATGTTCTGGAAGAAGCCAGGAAATTAGCGGCTAAACGGGGAATAGTTGTAACGGGTAGTGAAATTGTTGGAATGGTTCCTTATCCTGCATTACTGGAAACAGGAAAATATTATTTAAAAAAACAGAGACGTTCAGCTGGTATTCCAATTAGAGATATTCTTGAAACGGCAGTTCAATCACTGGGATTAAGAGATGTATCTGATTTTAATATAGATGAACGGGTGCTTGGTTTACCTAAAAATCCTGAAGATGCTCTGGTAGAAATGAAATTAACAGATTTTGTAGATGAAGTATCAAGAGAATCTCCAGCACCCGGTGGTGGGTCAATTGCAGCGCTGGCTGGTGCACTTGGTGCCGCTCTCTCGTCAATGGTAAGTAATCTTACAGCAAATAAAAGAGGAAGTCAAGATGTTGATGAAATATTGAATAAAACAGCTGAAAAATGTCAGGAAATTAAATTTGAGCTTGTTAAAGGAATTGATGATGATGCAAATGCTTTTAATGCATATATGGAAGCATCAAGACTACCTGAAAAAACAGAAGAAGAGAAAAAAGCAAAATATAAGGCTATGCAGGATGGCCTGAAAAAAGCTGTTCTTGTTCCTTTACAGACTGCAAAATTGAGCCTTGAAGCTTTAAGAGTTGCCAGAACTGTTGTAAAGTATGGTAATCCAAACTCAATCAGTGATGTGGGTGTTGGAGCTTATGTAGCTTTTGCTGGTGTAAAGGGTGGAATATACAATGTGCTTATTAATCTAAAAAGTATTGAGGACGAACGTTTTAGAAATGATATGAAACGACAATGTGAGTCTTTTGAAAAAGAGGCAAAAAGATTACTGAATTCAATTTCAAGAAAAGTAGAAAAAAGTTTTATTTAACAACTATAAATTAATTGAAGGAAAAATTATGAACCAAGAAATAAAAGAATTTTTACGGAAATTTTCAGAAGATGTAGGTGCTGAGGATGTATCATTGTTTCTTTTTCGCGATAGTTCTCCGGATTCACCACTGGAGCTTGTATCCGTAGCGCATCATATTAAATTAAAAGATCTGGCGGTGCCCCAGGGAATGGGCATTGTTGGATGGGTTGCCTCAAGAGGTGAACCTGTTCTTTCCAATGATACCGAGAAAGACCCAAGATTCTCAGATGCAGTAGATATGATTTCTGGGTATAAAACAAAGTCAATAATTGCGGTTCCGGTATTATATAAAGATGTAGTAATAGGTGTTATTGAGGTAATTAATAAAAAAGGAGAATCTAATTTTACTGAAAAGGATTTTGAAATAACAAAAAATGCAGCAAACCTCATTATTAAATATATTCCCGATACAAAAATAAAAAATCTTGCTGAAAGAAAAAAATAATAATAAAAAGGAGCACAATTTAAGTGTATTATTTTGCCTATGGTTCTAATATGAATCTTGATCAGATGAAAATCAGGTGCCCTGATAGTATTTTCATCAGGAGAGTGTTTTTAACAGGATACAGATTTGTATATGATGGTAAATCTTACAGTAGAAGAGGGGGTGTTGCTAATATTGTTAAATCGGCCGAAGATATTGTGTGGGGTGGCCTTTTTGAAATAACGGAGAGTTGCCTTAAAAATCTGGATGAATATGAGGGATATCCATCATTTTATAATAGAAAAGAATTTCAGGTTCAAGATGATGAGAGAAATTTTTTTAATGCAATTGCATACTATAGAACAGGAAAGGTGCCATCTGAGCCATCAAGTTCATACAGACAGGAAGTGATTCAGGGTGCAAGAGATTGTGGTTTGCCAGAGGAATATATAAAAGAGAATTTGTAGATTTAAATCTGTTCAAGGAATTAATAAAAATAGAGGAGTTTGTTGAAATGTAAAGATATGTAATTGATTTTTATGTTAAGGAAGTAGTTATGTGAAAAGTAATCAGTTTCTTAAAGACGTGAAAAATATAATTATTGAATGTCTTGATGAAATGGAAATACCGGTAAACAGTATATTACATTATCCAGTATAAAAATTAAGGGAATTTGGTATTTAATATACAAATTGATTCAGAAGAATTACAAAACAATTCCTTTTGACATAATTGTTAAATCAAAAAAAACTTTTTGCAACCAGATACCCTTCGGGATTTCCTGCATCGAAATATCTGCCTTCAATTAGTACACCCATAAGAGTATCATCTTTAATCATTTTCCTGAGAATTGGGAGATCATCAAATTCCTGATGACTATATAAATGTTTCATCTCTTCATAGTATTTAAAAAAATCACTCTTGAAAATGTATCTTCCACATATCTTATATATTATTTTCTTTTCACCTGGATTTATAAAACTATCTCTTTCTTTTTCTTTAATTTCTTTCAATTTGAAGAAGCCTTTTTCTCCAATCTCATATTCAATAATACCGGAACTGCTTAAGCCTTTTTCTTCACCTTTTTTTATTTCTACGACTCCAACTAAATTTTTATCAGATTTTTCACTATAATTTATAATTTGTTTCATTGGTGAAACATTAGATAAAAAGATATTGTCAGGCAGCATTACAGCAAAGTATTCTTTTTTTATATAAGGTTCGGCTAAAGCAATTGCAGAAGCCAATCCAGATGGAGAGTTCTGATAAAGGAAATAGAGCTTTAAGTTATGAAGATCGAGGTTATTAAGTAAATAATCTTTTACTACATTTTTTTGAGGATTAATAATAATGATAATTTCGGATATACCGGAAAGTATTGCCTCTCTAATAGTATGAAATATTAAAGGTTTTCCACTAATTAAGAGCAATTCTTTCGGTAGTGGAAATGTTTTTCTCATCCGTGAACCTATTCCCCC
>QNDJ01000110.1 GCA_003644825.1 Candidatus Zhuqueibacterota bacterium
ATATAAAAGCCTGTGTTTGTTTAAACTCGATTGAAGAAATGAATTATTTTAAACATAAATTAAGAAAATGTAATTATTCACTTTAAATATTTTTCAAACTCATCTTTTTCCACGTTTCTTACAACAACATTTCTTTCAACAAAAGAATTAATTTTGTTTGGTGGAAAGGGTAATATTACCTCTGAAACAACAAATTCATCCATAACAACTTTTTGTACCCATTTTGATTCAATATCAATGTAAATATCGCCTTTATAATGTGAACTTCCTGTTGTATTTATTCTTGTATCTGGTGAAACATTTATAATCATTTTAAAAGAGCTTCCACCCGCATCGAAACCAACAATAGCACATAATTTATTATTAATATAGCTTAACCCTTTAAAAGTGAGGGTTATCTTACCGTTTTTAAAAAAAGAACCTTCAGCAATATTACTTCCAAGATTTAAAGGTGGTTCTGAAAATGACGATGTATGTACGATTTTTTGACCTATTTTCTTTAAATCCTGTATACCTTTGCCATTTTCAGTTCTTTCGGCAAATACGTTGCAGAAGGAGTGAAAATCAATGAATGTATTATAAATCATATAAATTTTATCTTGAGGTATCGATTTGTTATTGCTGTCTTTGAGATTTTCAAATTTGCTATGCTCAATTCCGAATACCTGTCCTTTTTCATCGATTCCAGACGGTAAAGATTTGAAAATATATCTCCATCCTTCAAGAGCAGGAACTGTAACTTCTTTAGAATCACCTAACTTAAACCTAAATTTTGAACAGGTAAATTCATCTCCTTCTTTACCTGCTAATTTTGCTGGTACACATTTAAGGTTAAGTTTATAAATATCCGTTCCTGTTATTTTTCCATCTGGTGAATAGCTTACGACTTTAGTTTTCATTAAAAAATACTGTACTTTCTGAGAACGTTCTCCTGTAAGATTAAAAGACCGATTTAAAATTGAGTAGTCCTGGGAAAAAACCTCTTGTTTTTCAATGGTGATTATGTTAAAAAAAATAATAACGGTAAAGACACAGGTTGAAATAAACTTTAATCTTGTTTTCATTGTTTTTCTCCTGGAAATTTTATTCATATCTAAGGCTCTCCACAACATTGAGTTTCATTGCTCTTGTTGCTGGAAGAATACCAGAAAAAATACCAACAGAAATTATAAAAAAGGCTGTGATAATCATAACAGCAGCAGAAGTGTGAGGTGGTGGAAAATACTCTGGTAGCGGAAGCTTATTTAATATAAAATTCACCCCTGAACCAATTCCGGAACCTATTATTCCTCCTATAAAGGTAATAAGGAGAGCCTCAATTAGAAATTGAATAAATATATGTTTTTGTCTTGCCCCGACTGCTCTTCTAATTCCTATTTCTCTTGTTCTTTGTGTTACTGTAAAAAGCATCACATTCATTACACCTACACCACCGATAAGTAGTGTAATAAATCCAATACCGCCGAGGAAAACTTGTAAACCGAGAGTAATATAGTTAAATATTTCATATCCATCTAATTCACTCCACTCTGAAATGGCTTCTTCGTCATCTGGTTTAAAATTATGTATTCTACCAAGAACCTGATTAATTTCTTTTTTTGCCTGTTTGTAGCGGTCTTTTTTCTTTGGTTCAACCAGAAGATTTGTAAGGAACTTATCCTTTCTGAAAATTTTTCTTGCAGTAGTATATGGAATAAGCAGTTTATCATCATCTAAAGAATTATTGATTGACATCTGCATACCTTTCTTTTCAGCGAGCCCGATAACTCTGAACCGGATACCATTTACTCTTAAATATTCTCCTACAACTTTGTTATTCTCCTTCCCGAATAATCTTTCTTTAACACCTGCTCCAATGAAACATACTTTTGCTTTATCTTTAACGTCTCTGTAATTGATAAATCTTCCTTTTTTTATTTTGAACCCTCTCATTTCCAGAGTTTCATTAACAACGCCAAGAGTATGGACAGCTCTATTTTCATTTCTGTATTTTACTACGGGAAAACCACAATTTATCTCCGGGGCTGCCCTGCTTATCTCGTAAGGAGAATAGTTCAATGCACGGACATCTTTGTCGGTAAAATATATTCTCTTTCCTTCTCTAAATCCGCCGATTTTCTTTTTTGCTTTTCCAGGATAAACCCTGATAAGTTTTTCACCTATTTTAGCCATTTCTTTGCTGTAATAGTAATTGAAACCCGCACCAAATCCGACAAGTATAATTACGGCTGCAATTCCCCATAATATCCCGAACATAGTAAGGAGTGATCTTCCTTTGCTAATTCTCAATTCCATTATGGCATGTCCGATCATTTCTCCTGTCAGTGTTTTTGAAACCCAGAGAGGTTTGGGTATTTTTTTACCGTTTGTAATTTCGCCCCTTTCATATTGTAGAGCTTGAATTGGCAGTAAGTTGGCAGCCTTTTTTGCTGGTATATAACCAGAAATCACTCCTGTCAAAATCATAACAAATATAACAATGCTGGTAAGGAGAAAGGAATTCTGAGGTAGAGGTATGTATTCAGGTAAAGGTAGAATGGATACAAACCATAACAAGGCAGTTCCAATGAATAATCCTATTATACCACCGAGAATTGTAATAACAAGAGTTTCAGCAAGAAACTGAAACTTGATGTCTCTTTTTTTTGCCCCCACTGCTTTTCTGATACCTATTTCCCGGGTTCTTTCCTGTACAGAAACAAGCATAATATTCATAACACCAATACCACCAATAAACAGGGTAGTAATTCCTACGACCCCTAAGAGGATGTTCATACCAAGAAGCATAATGTTCATTAAATTCTTATAGTATGTGAGGTCAAATATCCAGAGTGCTTCTTCATCATCGGGCATAAAGTTGTGTCTTTTTGCAAGAATGGTTCTTATTTCTTTTACGCACTCGCTTGATTTTCCCGGGTCTTCAGGAACAATGAATAGAAAATCGACTTTTTTATTGTCCCCCCATAAGGATTGAGCCGTTGTAAAAGGAATCAATATTTGTTCATCATCCGGTCCATTAATCTGACTCATCTGGGGTTTTTTGGATTTTGCAACACCAACTACTTTGAATCTTATACCATTTATTTTTAGTTCTTTTCCAACAACAGAATTTTCTTTTCCGAAGAGTGTTTTTTTAATTTCAGCTCCAAGAAAAACAAATCTTCTCCTTTCTTTCATATCAGATTTATTGATAAATCTTCCTTCTGCAACTTCCCAGTTGTTTACAGTTTTTGTTTCGGGGGCAATTCCTCTTATTCTTTGACTTCTTGTTGTATTCCCGACTTTTACATCGTATCTTCTATTGAAAACAGGAGCAACATATTTTACAGTGGAACACTGTATTTTTATTGCCTCAATATCTTTAATTTCAGGTGTAATTGGTCTTCCAGCTTTGTATCCACCTAATCCTTTAGAAGTGTGTCCTGGCAGTACTACAATTAGGTTTTCACCAATTCTCGACATCCCAACAGATACAAAGTCTTTAACACCAAACCCCCAGCCAAGTAAAATCATAATTGCTATAATGCCCCAACTGATGCCAAATAAGGTAAGAATGCTTCTTAGTTTATTAACTCTTAAATTATTAAATGCCTGTTTTATTATTTCTTTCAATAACATTTCATTTAAGGTTTCTTCAATTATTAATAGGTGTATTATTGAAAAATGTCAGAACTGTTATTTTTATAGGAACATAAATGAATTGATCTCAACATACTCAACATACCTGTCGTTGCGAACACTGAATACTCATATAAAAAAGCGATATTTTCCACCCCGTTTATCATTGTGAGTTCCGATTGCTTGGAACAAATTAATCTTTCAAATATATATTGCTTCGGTCATATAATTTTTATTAAATCGTTGCTTTATTTTAAAAAATCTGTTTTATTGTTCAATATTTATTCAGGGAATACTACAATATCTCCTTCTTTTAAACCCTCGAGGATTTCGGTTTTAATTCCATCAGTAATACCTACTTTAACTGGGATTTTCTTTTTTCCTTCAGGAGTTGATAAATCCTGTTTGTAAACAAATGCATTTCCATTTTCATAAATTATAGCGCCTTCAGGTATTACAAGGGTATTTTTATGCCTGGCAAGTATAATTTCAGCATTAGCAGTCATTCCAACTCGTAAGATTTTCTCATCATCTTTCACTTTAGCTTTTACTTCAAAATTTACGATATTATTTTTTTCTCTTCCAAGAGGTGAGATGTGTGTAAGTTCTGCATCAAAAAACTTATCAGGATAGGATTCAACCTGAATTCTTACAGGCATACCAAGTTTTACAGAACCAATATCTGCTTCATCCACATCACCTTTAAAATGAACCTCGGAAACATCGGCAATTGTCATAATAATTGTTCCCCCGTAGGCGGATGAAATAGGAATTACTGCTGTTCCTTCATCAGTGTCCCTTGAAAGAACAATTCCGTCAATTGGAGAAATTATTGTCATACTTGCAAGGGCTTCTTTTGCTTCTATTTCTACAGCCTTTCTGTCTTCTTCGGAAAGCTTTAACTCATTTTCAATGCCACTTGTAACGGAACCTCTTTCTAAAACTTGAAGCTGAGCCATCGCAGAATAGTATCTTGATTTTGCAGTTTCATAGGAAGTTTTGAATTTTTCATATTCCTGTTTTGAAATAAGATTATCGTTGAGGAGCTTCTGAGCCCTTTTAAACAGGAATTCAGCATTTTCTTTATTGAAAGCGGCAGCTTTTACTTCATTACGAGCCCTTACCATTTCTATAGGTGTAGCACCCGGTATCACTTCTGCAAGTTTCTGACCTATTTTTACAGTATCTCCTTCTTCAACAAAGAACTTGTTAACTATTCCTCCAATTTTTGACTTCACCTCAATTTTCGATTTTGGTTCAATTTTTCCAGTGGCAACCACCGTTTTTGAAATATCTGAACGTTCTACTTTTGCAGTTCTGACATCCCCGGATTTTTTCTTTCCTACAAATGTTTTAAAAACAAAACCTGCTCCTATTACAATAACAAAAAGGATTACAAGAATTACTAATATTTTTTTCATAATCCCCTCAATCTTTTTTCTATATTAGTTAATACGACATTGGATTTTAAGTTGTTTCAAATTATTTTTACAATAAGAATGTAATTTTAATCCCTGAAAAATATCTTTTAAATGCTAAAACTAAAAATAAATCTTTAATTAACCCTGGTGTTAAAGGAGATCTTAAAATAAAGAAATTTTTCCCAGGGGACTAAACTTGGTTTTTTATGGTTTAAAAATTATATTATTACGATAATAAATGAAATATGGGTGTAAAATGAGACAGGTTTTATTGATGTACTTTTTATTGTTACTATTTCCAGTAAGGCTTTTTGCCCAAAAACAAATATACATAGAGACACCTCTGGGTAAAGCCTATCCTGTTGAACATTCTCGAAAAGATTTTTACTGTATTACAAATTTTAAATTAGATAATGGGAATGTAAAAATTAATGTTGACAGTGGATATGTTTTATTTGGTTCTACCATAAAGGGTGTTACAGAAGCAATTATTATTCCCATTCGTAGTAAGGTCACAGGACTTATAATAGATTACATAAAAATTGAAGGTGAGTTAGATGACCTTTACTTACGATTTAATTTCAGGTGGTATAAAAACTATCTATCCCGGTTTTTAAAAAGGTCTTCTTTTATTAATAGTGTATATAATAAAGCTATAAAAATTCACAAACAGAAGTTTAGAAATTATTATCATGCGGGCTGGTATGCAATAATTCCACCTGAGAAAACTTTAATGTGTGAATTCAGTCTAAAAACGTCCGGATTACGGATTGGTTCAAATTTTTTAAATAATAGTTTTTTTGTATTTAGTGGTCTTTCAAATTTATGGAATAAATTTAAAGATGGAAAATTCACAATCTATTATCCTGAAAATAGTGTTATTAAAGATAGCTTACAAAAATGGCTGGACATACGAAAAACAGCTTTTAAAAGAATTTGTAACTATTTAAGGGTAAGTGAGAAAAAGATTAATAATATTACTTTTTATGTTTTTAATAATAAAAAACAAGGGCTTCTTTATGGTGAAAGATTGGGATATGCAATACCAGATAAATTTGAAATATATACTGCTTATGATCAAACACCAGGGCATAAATTAACTCATATTGTATCATACTGGATTAATAAAAAGCGTATAAATTCTGCTTTGATTAATGAAGGTCTGGCAGTATATTTGGACCAGACAGGAAGAAACTATAGCAGGATAAGTAAATATCTGATTTCTTCTGGAATTGTTAAGGATAAAAACCTCAAAAATTTACTGGGAAATAATTTTAGAAAAGAAAAATATGGCTATATTCTGGC
>QNDJ01000111.1 GCA_003644825.1 Candidatus Zhuqueibacterota bacterium
AATTGTTTAATTAGACATTTATCGTAAATATATACTATTGCATATTATGAGAATTTAAAATGAATAAGAAACATAAGAATCAAAAATTTCAACAATTAGTTACCACAGCCTATAATTTATTTATGAGGTTCGGAATTCACAGAGTATCTATCGAGGAAATTTGCTCTGAAGCCAATGTAAGTAAAATGACCTTCTATAAATATTTCAGAAATAAAATAGAACTTACTAAATATCTCCTGAATCAAATTTTCTCAGAACAGATGAACAAATACAGAAAAATTATGGCTCAGCAGGTTTCCTTTCCGGAAAAGGTTAAACAGATAATTCAACTTAAACAAGAACAAACCGATATGATGAGCCAGGAATTCTTTAATGACCTTTTTAGAAACCCGAACCCGGAAATTGTTGAATTGGTCGAAAAAATGAGACAGGAATCTTTTAATGAAGTTTTAAATGACCTGAAAAAAGCCAGAGAAAATAGAGATATCCGCCAGAATCTAAAACCGGAATTCATTCTTTACTTTTTGAACCATATGACAGAAATGGTTAAAGATGAAAACTTATTAAAACTTTATAATTCACCAAATGAATTAATTATGGAACTTACCAGCTTCTTTTTTTATGGTATATTGACACCCGAGGAATATAAAGAGGTTTAAAATGATTGTCAGGATTGTATCCTTTGTTTTATCTTTTTTTCTATTGATTGTGCAAAACCTGGTTTTTTCTCAGACCGCTTCTTTGAATGGTCAGCTATCCGGCTGGCTAACTGGAAATAGAGAAAAGTCACTGGTCTCACAGGCAGGACTTCGGTATATCCCGGAAGTTTCTATAAAAAAAATAATAAACAAAAAGTTGCCTGTTGATGCAGAAATATCGTTTAACATTTTTACTGCAGGAAATTTTCACAACTGGAATAACCCTGATATAGAAGGTAGACTTAAAGTATATCGGTTATGGGCACGTTTTTCGGGAAACAAGTTTGAAGCCCGACTCGGGCTTCAAGAAATAAATTTTGGTTCAGCAATATTGTTCCGGCCATTAATGTGGTTTGACAGGGTGGACCCCAGGGACCCACTGCATCTTACCGATGGTGTTTACGGTTTATTACTTCGCTATTTTTTCCAAAACAACGTTAATATCTGGTTGTGGGGACTATATGATAATAATTTAAAAGGTTGGGAAACAATACCTACTGAAGATAACGGGCTTGAACTCGGCGGCCGCCTGCAGATACCAATCTCTTCAGGAGAAGCAGGTATCTGCTATCATCACAGGCGGACAGATTTTTCACATTCCCCCGGTCTTGCGGAACTTTCAAGCACAGAATTAGTTGAGGAAAATCGGTTCGCTTTTGATTGTAAACTGGATATTAAAATAGGGCTCTGGTTCGAAGGAACTATAATCCAGAGAAATACAAATATTCCTTTTATGAAATATCAGCAGATGTGGACTGCTGGTATGGATTACACTTTTAATATAGGAAATGGATTGAATATACTAACAGAATTTTTTAATCTGAAAAAGTCAGCGAAAATTTTTGATGAGGGCGAAGGATTCCAATTCACTGGATTAATGGTAAACTATCCTGTGGGGTTAATTGATAGGGTATCCGGGATTTATTATTTTGACTGGAAAAAACACAATAACTACTTGTGGATAAACTGGCAGCGAACATACGATAACTGGATACTTTACTTAATTGGCTTTTCCAATCCGAAAACAATCCAACTCAATCGAACTCAAACTGGTAATAATGTTTTTTCTGGAAATGGATTTCAGATTATGATTGCATTTAATCATTGACAGAAAAATGTGCACCTTACTTTGCTTAAATTGGTATTTCAGGATTTAACGGAGGGAAAAATGAACAATTCATATTTGATTAAAACTGAACACATCAAAAAAATATATCCAATGGGATTGACAACCCTGATTGCTCTGGATGATATTAATTTAACTTTTAAGAAAGGAGAATTTGCAGGGCTTGTTGGCCCCAGTGGTTCTGGCAAAACCACACTATTGAATATTATTGGTGCTCTGGATTCACCGAGCGAGGGCAGCGCTGAAGTGCTTGGTAAAAAGGTTGAGACCTTATCTCACAGAAGTGCAGCACATCTCCGCAACTGGTACATTGGATTCATTTTTCAAACCTTCAACTTATTGCCAGTTTATACTGTTTTTGAAAATGTTGAGTTTCCGCTTTTACTTCAAAATATTCCATCCCCAAAACGAAAAAAATTAGTTATGGAAGCACTGGAATGGGTTGGATTAGCTGACAGAGCAAATTCAAAACCAGCACACCTTTCTGGTGGAGAGAGTCAACGGGTCGCAATTGCCAGAGCTATTGTTAAAAAACCTGAACTGGTTCTTGCTGATGAACCTACAGCAAACCTTGATGCTGAAAATTCACACCACATTATGAGAACAATGGTTCAGTTAAATGAAGAACTTAAAATAACTTTTATCTTCGCTACCCATGATGAAAAAGTAATGCGGTATCTAAAAAGAAAAATTTCATTGAACGATGGAAAAGTCGAAAAAGATGAAATCTTTGAACTGGAGGTAAAAAAATGATAATTCCAAGACTTGCTTTTAAAAATATTTATGGAGCAGGATTACGCACCTGGCTGAATGTAATCGCACTTTCGTTTTCGTTTGTTGCAATCATCTTCTTGCAGGGGCTTTATAACGGGATGAATAACCAGGTAGAAAAAGCTACTATAGATGCTCTTTACGGTGGCGGGCAATACTGGCATAACAACTATGACCCATACGACCCATTAACACTGGACAATGCTCATGGAGAGATTCCTGCCGCCCTTCAAAAATTAATTAAAGAAAAAAAAGCTGTACCAATCTTAATCTGGCAAGCAACAATTTATCCACACGGTAGATTCCAGAACGCTTTGCTGAAAGGAATTACGCCAGAACAGACGATTTTATCAATTCCAACATCAGTATTAAAAACAGATGAGGAAACCATTCCAGCATTGATTGGCAGTCGAATGGCAAAAAGCACAGGATTAAAAAAAGGAGATTATGTTACAATAAGATGGCGTGATGTCAACGGCACATTCGATGCAGATGAAGCAAAAATAGTTGAAACTATGAAAACCAATGTTCCGGATATTGATAACGGTCAACTATGGATTCCAATCAAAAAAATGCGTCAGATGACAGCAATACCCGATGAAGCAACAATTATCGTCCTGGAAAAAGGTTCACAGTTCAATGAAAAATTCGATAACTGGAAAAGAAAAAACCTCAATTTTTTAATGAAAGATTTAAGAGCGCTTTTTTTAACAAAATCTATTGGTGGTAGCATTTTTTACATTTTACTGTTGTTTCTGGCAATGCTTGCTATCTTTGATACACAGGTTCTTTCCATCTTCCGAAGAAGAAAAGAAATGGGAACATTAATGGCACTGGGAATGACCCGTTCAAAGCTGATTCAACTGTTTACCTTAGAAGGAGCGATGCATGCTATTTTAGCAGCAGTCGTAGCTGCTATTTATGGAACTCCCCTTCTTATATATATCGCTTCAACTGGGTATGGTATTCCTGAAGTAGCAGATAGTTATGGTTTTGCATTGGGAAACAGAATTTTTCCTGTATTTACTGCCGGACTTATCATAGGTACAACATTACTTGTTCTAATTGTTACAACCATTGTCAGTTATTTACCGACAAGAAAAATTGCAAAACTTAAACCAACAGACGCTTTAAGAGGAAAATTGACATGATAAAATTTCTAATAAAAGGCCTTATGCGAGACCGCTCCCGGTCTCTTTTCCCGGTATTAACTGTCTTTGCGGGTGTTTTTCTTGCTGTTTTTTTATATTCATACATCAACGGTGTGGTATCTGATATGCTTAAGATGACCGCTCATTATCAGACCGGACATTTAAGAATAATGACTCAGGCATATGCAAAAGAAATAAATCAAAATCCCAATGACCTTGCCTTAATCGGGGTTAATGAACTACTACAAAAGTTGAATAAAAAATATCCACAGATGATATGGACACCGCGAATTAAATTCGGTGGTTTACTGGACATTCCTGATGAAAACAGGGAAACAAAAATTCAGAGCCCTGTCATCGGAATAGCAGTAAATTTGATTTCAAAATCAAGCCCCGAATATAAACTCCTCAATATTAAAAGTGCAATAATTAGTGGACATATTCCGAATAATCCCGGAGAAATTTTAATTGCTGATGAATTCGCAAAAAAATTGAATGTCGGACCCGGTGATACCGCTACCCTGATCAGCTCAACAATGTATGGTAGTATGACTATGGTAAATCTTAAAATTGCTGGTACCGTTTATTTTGGAATTACTGCAATGGACCGCAGCGCTATATTCACCGACATTTCTGATATTCAATCTGCACTGGATATGCAGGATGCAGCAGGTGAAATACTTGGATTTTTCCCTGACGATATCTACCACGATGAACAGGCAACTCTCATTGCGTCCTCTTTCAATGAAGAGTTTAAAAATCCAGAAGATAAATTTTCTCCACAAATGGGAACCCTGCCGAAGGAAAGCGGATTGTCCGATTATCTCGCCACGATTAACTCAATGTCAATTGTCATAATTGCGATATTTATAGTAACAATGTCAATCGTTTTATGGAATGCCGGTTTGATGGGAAGCCTGCGCCGTTATGGAGAAATTGGTGTCAGACTGGCTATTGGTGAAAACAAAGGGCATATCTACCGAACATTAATCCTGGAATCTATGATAATAGGTATTTTTGGTTCTATCTTAGGAACACTCGCTGGAACAGGTATTGCTTATTTAATACAGGTTTACGGACTGGATATGAGTTTTCTATTCAAAAAATCTTCTCTGATGATACCTAACGAATTGAGGGCAAGGGTAACTTCTGGAAGTTTTGTTATCGGATTTATACCAGGAATCTTCTCAACAGTGCTCGGAACATCAATCGCAGGAATAGGTATCTATAAAAGACAAACATCACAATTATTCAAGGAGCTTGAAGTATGAAATACACAATTATTTTAATAATGTTGATTTTTCCAGCTCTACTCTTTTATCAAACGAAATCAGCAAATGAAATATTAAAAAAGATAGATGAAAATAGATTATCTGACAGTAAAATAATTAAGGCTAAAATGATCATCCACGGAAGGCGTGGAAAAAGAGTGGTTGAATTTAAATCCTGGCAGCGAAATATATACGATTCATTTACAGAATATCTTGCTCCACCCCGTGAAAAAGGAACAAAAATGTTGAAACTGGGCAACCAACTCTGGACTTACTCACCGCATACGGATAGAACAATTCTGATCAGCGGGCATATGCTTCGTCAATCTGTAATGGGTTCGGATTTATCTTATGAAGATATGATGGAAGACCCATTTCTGCAAAATATGTACAATGCAAAAATAATCGGTGAAGATACGATTTTAAATCGTAATGTATGGATTTTAGAATTAAAAGCTAAAAAGAGAAATGCATCTTATGATAAACGAAAAATCTGGGTTGATAAAGAAAGGTTCATAACATTAAAAGAAAATCTTTATGCAAAAAGTGGCAAACTTTTAAAAACAGTGGTGGTAAACGAAGTTATGAATGTTGATGGAAGATGGATTCCCAGAACCGCTCTATATAAAGATGTATTAAAAACAGGAAAAGGAACAAGAATTATTGTTGAATCAATCAAGTTTAATAAAAACATACCTGACTATATTTTTTCCAAGGCATCCCTGCGAAGGTAGAGACAATTACTGCCACTGTCAAACTATATAACGATACCTGGAGATGTTAAACCTGTTATAGAATTATAAGCTCCGAGGGCTCAAAACGGAATAACCTTTTTAACAATCATACATTCAGGAATGATTAAAAGAAACCGTTAATAGGGTAAAAAAGGTGCTACCGTAAAGTCAGGAGGTTCACAGGGAAGACCTTGTTATGCTTCTTGAAGGTTTGAGAGACCATAAAAATTTATAAGAATATATTTTTAATACAATCCAGAAATGAGCCTCATACAAAACATAAATAAAAGATCTGGTATCCTGCCTGACCTGTTAACATTCCGCTCCTACGGAGCTCTTGACAAAACAATACCTGTCATTGCGAGTCCGTATGGACGAAGCAATCTCTTCAATAATGAGAATAGAGCAGGTACCTGCTCTACAGATGTAATATCGCAGGAATTGTAGATCAGGCATCCCTGTCTGACCTGTTATATACCTCTCCTGACGTAGCTCAATATTTTTTTATCTATTATTCTACAAACATATCTCTCCTGACGGAGCTCTTAAGCAACATCTTACCTGTTATTGTAAA